>JAGXLB010000173.1 GCA_018334915.1 Candidatus Bipolaricaulota bacterium | reverse complement strand
ATTACGTTAGAAAAATGAGCGACTATCCCCCGGGTAACTGGTGCGATGTCTGGGATGGACTATTCTGGCGGTTTATTTATAAACACAAAGGTAAAATCCAGGATATACCCAGAATGGCGGTTATGGTAGCTAACCTGGAGAGGATGGGAAAGGGGACCGTTACGGACCATATTAGGAAGGCGGAGGATTTTCTTGAGGATCTTTTCTAACAAAACAGGGCTGGAAGTACTATCCCCCAGGCCTTTAAGAATTGTCCGTTTGAGCTTGAGCTATATAACTTTGGTAATTTTGGTAATTTTTTAAGACCCCCTATCTGAGTGGTAAAATAAAGGCTCAATTTTGTCGGTAAAGTCAATTACCCCGCAGCAAGCTACGGGGCTTTCTCGGCAAGTTTTGGTAAAAGAAAGAAATTTCTTACCACATATTACATTCTATGTCAAGTAGTTGTTACAGTAAATTTGTGTACGAATTTGGATTCACTGATATAAAATGTCCGAATTAAGGGGCCCTGGTAATTGAGCCTCAGAGTAAGAAGTACCGGTTTGGAGGCCACCAGCTCGGTGGAAGGTTTGGTAAATGTATAAATTTTTTTCTGGCCATAATTAAGTCCCGTCAAAACGGACGATGGTAGAGGAAATTTTGAGTGACGCCACTATGCTTATGATTAGTAAATCTGACGATTAGTGCCCTCCATTCATTACCAAAGGAGGTAATAATGAAAAAAATAACTCTCGGAATTTTAGTCTTAAGCTTGACGGTGGGCTTAGCGCTATCCTTTTCCACCACCTCTTTTTCACAAGATGAAAAGATAAAACTTAAGGCCATAGGCGGCCTTTCATCTCCCTATAAACGCATTACGTTCCTGGGTCCTGACGAGCCAGAAAAAGCCCGAGAACACGTAAGTGAGTCTCACTATAATCACTTCCCGCTTATCAGCTACAACCAGGCCAACCCGGACAAGCAAGTAGACCTCGACATTTACATTCCTCCCTTTTCCGACCTGATGAAGGAAGAAATGCTGGCCCTTACCGGGGGAGATCCCTATGACGTAATGGTCATGGACCATATGTGGCTTGGCAAGTTCGCCGAAAGTGGGTACCTAGAGGACAAATATTCCGACGTTTACGAAAAATGGGCCGACGACTTCGGCATGTACGAAGGCTACAGGAACGGATCCAGTTACGAAGGGACGTTCTATGGACTTTGGCGTTCCACCGACTCCAGAGCACTCTGGGTCTGGAAGGACGTACTGCATGCCGCAGGTTATACGATGGAGGATATAAAAAGCGCTGAGGGCCTGCTGGAAGCACTTCCTGAAATAAATAAAGTTGCAAAAAAAGAATTTGGAATGGAAGGAGCGATGGAGTTCAATTTCAGCGGGAAAAGCGCTCTGGGCTATTGGTACGGCTGGCTTTACCAGCTCGGAGGTAAAATCCTCAAAAAGAACGAAGACGGAGAATGGAGGGCTGGTTTTGACAACGAAGGTGCGTACAAAGCGGCCAACTACCTCAAGAAGCTTGACGAGGCCGGCGCAACTCTCAAGCGGACATGGCAGTACAATCTCACTAACTTCCTTGATAGGCGTTATGCAATGACGTTTGAGGGTGGGTGGAACGTCTCGGATTTAAACACACACTGGCCGGACAAAACGCCCGAGGAAATCCAGGTGAAAGTAGGAATGGTCCCGCAACCCACGTTCAAGGGTAAGGAAATGAGGACGTTGACCGGCGGATTTATAATGGTTATCCCGAAAGCGGGAAACAATAAAGATCTCATGAATCATATCATGATGGATCACCTCTTCAGAAACGAAAAGAACTATGCCCATATGCTCCTTGACCAAGGTAAGTTCCCTACTTCCGAAAAGATTTTCGAGAACGAGATCTACCAGGAAGGCATGCTCGAGAAAATGCCTGACGAATGGTACAGCAAATTCAAAAAGGCCATAGCGGGCGGCATACTCAGACCCTACGTACCCGAATACTCCAGCATAGCTCAGGAAATCTGGATTGCACTTCAGAAGGTAGTTTCGGGTAAGGCTACGGCTGAAAAGGCCTTCTCTGCAGCAGCTAATAAGGTCAACAATATGATGAAAGAGGATTAAGTTTTCTAAATGGAGCTTGAAAAGGCGGGGATGGGCGAACCTATCCCCGCTTTTTAATTTATACTCTACGGGGGGTCTTATGAGAAGATACGGCGTATGGGTTCCTCTGCTTTTTTTGCTTCCCGCGATGGGGATTCTATTCTTTCTCCAATTTTTCGTTTGGTCGTGGAATATTAACATAGCTCTTCACGACGTCACTCTAATGAATTTTCAGAAAGAATGGGATTTTGTAGGTCTGCAGAATTTTATAAGAGTGTTTACCGATCCCACCACCATGGCCTCTCTGAAAAACACCGCTATTTTTACCATCTCTAGCGTATCGCTGCAGATGTTTTTTGGCACCGCGATATCTTACTTTCTTTACAGGGCGGACTCTTTGGTTGAAAAAATTTTCCGACCGATCATTATCATTCCCTGGTTAAGTTCCGTAGTGGTAGCTGCATTTAGCTGGAAGCTGATGGCTGCAGAAAACATTGGTTTCATAAATAGAATTTTGAGTGCTATCGGCTTTCATAGAATAAACTTTTTGGGAAACAGTAACGCGGCCATGTTTTTGGTGGTTCTCGCAAGTATATGGTGGGGTACTCCTTTCGTTATTTTACTTTTAAGCTCTGCAATGACTTCTCTCTCTCCGCAGCTGGTCGAAGTGGCTAAGATAGATGGAGCAACCGAGTGGATATTTTTTACCAGGGTTGCCCTGCCGATACTCTTACCTTTTTTGGTTGTAGCACTAATATTAACTACGGTTTGGGCTTTTAATCAATTTTCGCTGGTCCTCCTTCTTACCGAAGGGGGACCAATGAACGCGACAAGGGTATTCCCTCTACACGGTTACCAGGCCGCTTTCGACTTGGGTGAGTTTTCCTACGGCTCGGCGGTAAGTTTGGGCGCGCTCATAATGAATATGGTCCTGGTCTACTTATACATCAAAGTTTCAGGCGTGGAGTTTGCTGATTAAGGAAGAAAAATGAGCGAGAAAACTTCCAGAATTTTAATACTAATCAGTTATTCAATATTTACTCTGCTTCCGATATACTGGACCACGAACTTGTCGTTTCAGAAAGATGTTAGTTTCCCGCCGACGTACTTCCCCGATGATTTTGGCGTAGTAAATTATATCAACCTGTTAAATACGCGGGGCATTGTGACGAGTATACTGAACTCGCTGATGGTGGCGGCACTCTCTGCATTGGTCTCAATCATAGTATGCTCTATGGCCGGCTACGCTTTTTCACAACTCGAGATGTGGGGTAAGAAATTCCTCTTTGGCGCCGTGCTGGCAACGCTTCTACTCCCGCCGACGTTAAATATAATTCCTATGTATTCGGTCTTTTCCGAGCTTGGCTGGTTGAATAGCCGTCTTGCGATGGTATTACTTTACCAGCTGTCAAATATGCCACTAAATACTTTTTTGTTTACAAATTACTTCGACACGATAGAAGAGCCGATCGTAGAGTCCGCAATCGTGGATGGGGCAGGTCCTTTCAGGAGATTTGTCAGTATTTTTATCCCGCTTTCCAAACCGGCAGTAATAGCCGGGTACCTTTTTGCCTTCCGGTTCTCCTGGATGGAATACCTGTTTGGGGCAACTTTCATTAAGGCACCCTCAAAGAGGCTGTTCCCGGCAGCTCTGAAGGTAGCGGTGAGGAGTTCTCAGTATTCGGTTGATTACGGAATAATGACGGCCGGCGGAATATTGTTACTGGTGCCGACTTTGCTGATACTCGTATTTGGTCAGAGATACCTCGAGGCCGGATTGCAGCTGGGAGGTGTCGACTAAAAGAGATAAGGCTCTCTTTTAGATCTTCTATTAGCCGATGAGAAAAGCGATCAAAGCCTATTTAAAGAATTTTTTACGGGTTAGCCTGCCGTACGTTCTCCTTGCGGGGGCTTATCTTGGCATAGGAGAGCTTATTTTATCGAAAAAAAATATATGGATATTAATTGCTTTATTCGGAGCAGCCAGTCTGGTTGTTTCCGGGGTAACAGTAGTGGATATCTGGGGGTCCATAAATAACTTAAAATTTGGCCTCCCGGAGAGTTTTAAATACGTGATAGGTAAATCTCCCAGGCTCATATTTACTATGCTCATCGTACTACCCGGAGGCCTGGTCCTTCTTTATCTGTTTCTCAACTTTTTTAGCTTTTACCTCTTCATTCCTCTGGCATTTTATCCGTTCTTTTTTATTTATTTACTGCCCATTTTGCTCCTGGGGGAAAAGGGCGTGTTGAGTTTTTTGAGGAAGTCTTTTGACCTGGCGTGGTACAATCCAATAAAGACCGGAATTATCACTTTCTTGCCGGCCATAGTCACCGGTTACCTTTTGGCCTTCGGTTTCCAGCTGGTGGTGTTTCTGTTCATATTACCCTTCTGGATGTCTCTGATAGTCTCGAACTATTGCGAAATCTCCGAATGCATAGGTCCTGTAAACTATTTTAATGGGTAGAGAGCAAGTCTGTCAGTTTTTAGCTCGTGGCCTGGGCCCAATAAGGAGTCAATTAGAAGGAACTACAAGCAAGATAAGGTCCAGAAGTAGAGGTGGTTTTTCTTATCAATCCTATTAATTAATAATTGTTTTAACTAAAAAATGTTATTGTCATAAATCTATTTTTGCTATAGAATTCTCAAGTAGAGTAACTTCTTTGGTAGGGGGCTATTAAGGGCTCTTTTACTGGATAGTTTTAGTTTGATATCGACACCACCGCTTGGACGGTGGCGACTATGAAAGAGTGAAGTGCAAATATGCTGTGGTGTTTTAACTGAAAGCAAGTCATGCTTTTCCGATTAAGTGTCCTGTCAAAGGAAGCAAGATAATCAAAACGCACGTAAAAATACCGACTCAAGCTATTACTGGAAGGCCGAGAAGATAAGTATGGCAATATGTCGAACAGGACTCATGTTTTAGCGATTAGAATGATTATAGGTACAGCCAATTTTTCAGGAGGTATCAAAATTGAAAAAAGATAGAAGTTTCGATAGTCCGTTTTATACCGCCTTATATGTATCAGTTCTATTAATTATAACCATTGCCCTATTTTTTAGTACTGTTTCAGCTCATCAACCTTCAAACATGGAGTTGAGCTATGACCCAATCGCCGGTAAGCTACAGGTTAACATCGGCCACAGGGTAGGCAATATCTCCGGCCATTACATAGAAAGGGTCACTATAAGGCGCAATGGAGATATCGTCCATGAAGAAAATTATCAAGTTCAGCAAAAAAGATCGGGCGGAACCTTCCAGTACGACTTGAGTGCCAGTAATTTAGGTAG
>JAGXLB010000172.1 GCA_018334915.1 Candidatus Bipolaricaulota bacterium | reverse complement strand
ACCCTGCTTTTAGGTTGGTCTTTTTTGTTTCCGAGCGGTATGACTATGTGGCTTGCCGCCACGGTTGCTTCCTTGCGATGGCCGCTCCTGGTTAGCTCAATTACCTCGTGATCGGAGAGAACCTTCAAGTCCCGGGAGACTGCACCGGTATCCCTTCCCACTTGCCGGGCAAGCTCCGATACCGACAGTCCATCTTTATTCCTGATCGTTTTTACCAACTGAATCCGCTTCGGGGTGAGAAGTTGTTTCTTTTCTTCTTCCGATAAAGCAAGATAGGTAACCTTGTCCGGGTAGGCATCGGGGTTCTCGAATACGTCCTCAACTGCTTCTCCAAACTGGTCTAATGGTGGTTCTTTGTTTTCCATTTTAATTCCCTCCTTGATATCTCTTAACAGTTCAATTTTCGTTACTTCTTATGTTTCTTGTAAAGCTCGAGGTAGCGTTGCCAGTTCTCTTTCAATTCTTTGTAGGCTTCCTTAAATGCCCCACGTTGTGTTCTGTACTGGAACCTCTTTGTTTCTTTGATATCGCTTTCCTTCCAATAACGGTGGCAATCTATTTCTCCGTGGGCACTGTCATAAAGGATCACGTTCTCCGGCTCTTCTTCACCGCCCGGGATATAGATTAAAGTTAGGGCAAAATCTATCACTTCGCCGTTCTCTACTTCCAATCTCACTTTTATCTGTGCTTCTAAACTTACGGTTAACGACCATATTTTTTCGCTCGCACTCATTTCTTTCGCCACCTCGGCACGAATAATACTAATAAAATTGATCTTAAATATCAAAGTTATAATAAAGTGCTGAATTAAAGTGGTATATGTAAGAAAGAATACTGAGGTGAACTAATGGACCCTATCTCACCCCCGCCAGACAACTTAGAGTCGATCTATAAGCCTTTTACAACATGCTATAATATCGGATGTTAGGGAGTTACAGATACGTAATCTGTGGAAATTGCTACCTCTAGCACGCCCTGTTGTGGGCGATTCTAGTGGGAAAGATTTTACGACCTGTAGCAAATGTTAAAAATCTGGATTTTCATGTCTTTTTAAACTGGCATGCGGTTTTTTACAATAGTGGCGGAGTGTTAAAAATACGAATTGCATAATGTTTTCACCTTAAGTAGTGCACTAAATGTTAAGCATCATTTTCTGTTGAGGTCTAACCCCCCTTTTCTCTCACTACTAAGGGTTAAAAGAAGTTGTAAGAGCGTCGCTCGAAACACAGCAGGAATAGAATAAGAAAGGGTACTCAGTTATTAAGAGCAAAAGAGTAAACCCTAGAATAGGCAAATACTGTTATCCACCTAAATAGTTCCGGGGTGACGGAAAAAGCCAGGATTAAGGGTTGATGAATCGCTAAATTATAGTGTAGGTCCCCCCGGATAGTAATATCAGTACGGGGCCTACGAAGCTAACTGCCCCGTGAAACCCATAAGGAGCAAGTAATGTGCCTGTTTTATCCCTTAGATATCCCATAAAAATACCCAAAATAACTGCAATCAAAGAGGCCTGGAGGTTAAGGAAGCCTAGGTGGGCAAGTCCGAACAGGGCAGATGTCAACAAGAGTCCCGGAATCCGGCCGTATCTTTCCTCAAGCGCGGGTTGGATATAACCTCTAAACAGGGACTCCTCTTGGGGGCCTGCCACGAAAAACGAGAAGACAAAGAGCTGAAAGATAAGAAGGTAGGGGGGATTGCTAGAGACCCCCAGTTCCAGAGTACTTAGGGTACTTAGGTGCAGGAGAATGCCTATGACCGTTCCGCCGATAAAGCCGGCGATAAAATAGGGAATATACTTTTCCGTTTCCCAGCCTAATTTATTTCCTTTCTTCCATATGGGTACTGCGATCAAGGGCAAGCCGAGGAAAAACCAACATAACACAACCCACCCGGAATTGATCTCGAAAGTAGTAAATAACCAGGTTGTGATATCTCTCATTAGGATAAGGTATCCAAGGAGAATCAAGCCCAGGACTATCTCTTTTTGGTTGGTAGAAGCCCTCATCATCTCCTGAATCCTCCTCCACTATTCCGGCAATCCTCTAGGGACAAAAGCTTAACAGGAGCGGATCCTCGGAATCCACCGAGTAACAAGCTTGGGAAGCGGTAAGATTCAACGTCCTCACATAAGGGGTTATCTGGCTAATGATCAATCGCCATTTCCCAAATCGCAAATCAAGGTCTAGCTTTATGATTATACGAAATTAATAAGGGTCTTGTGGAGAAGAGTAACGAAACATTCGCTGAGAACCGCATAAACTCGCTCCAGTTCTTTCTTAAAACCTGAATAATCTTATTAACTTGTTCGGTAAGGTCCAAGTTGTGGTAATTGTAGCGGAACTCTATCTCTTTTGGATAGTACTCCCAGTTTTTTCTATGCAACACCCTCCCCTAAAATCATTTAAAGTGTATGCTATTCAGTAAGCTCAAAACTATTCAGAACGGGGTCGAAATACTCTTCCGCTGCCTCTTCGTAGGAATCGAGGGATGTAGTGAAAGATAGGGTGTAAAGCAGATCACCTTTCTTCAGGTAGACGTCCATACCTCTTGTTCCTCCGTCCCCCGATCTGGCCATGGTAGAGACCCTGATAACAGCATCGACACCGGAGACGGTCTCCTCCCCCTTCTCCACGTCCTGGTACCTGACCAGCGAATCCAGCCTGAGGTCGTAGGCCCTGACGTACTCCTCCAATGATAGGTCCTTCTTTAGCCTGGAAGCGGTTATACTTACGTTATGGGGATCCGGATAAGCGCTTACCGAGAGTACCGCACTTCCCTTATAGCTCATCTCCGTCTTCGTCCAGCCTTCCGGGTAGGAAACACTGAACCCGTACTCCTCGTTCGAGTAAGTCTTCATCTCGGCTTCTTGGGCAGAAGCCAATCCGCCGATTAACAGAGAACTTACCAAAATCGCCACCAGCAGATGAGTCAGCTTTTTCATTGCTGACACCTCCTTAGTTGGTTTGAAACTAATTAGGGAAAAGTTTGGGTTATCCTATAGGTAGGAAAGTCTTCATTATCTAAAAAACCAATCCTATATTTAGATTAGCAATCTCTAAAACTTTTGCACACTCCTGCAACACTTGTACCTAGATTAAAATTATCCAAGCTCGAAATAGGAGTATATATAATTCTTGTAGTCGGATAATTCCATATTTAGAGCGGTTCCTAGGTCATTTTCTTCGATTACGTTTTGAACGATTTTGGTTCCGTAATAATAGCCGGTTCTCGCCTTACCCAGGTCTCGGCCCGTTACGGCAAACAGTTCCTCCATCAGATCGGAAGGCACTTCGCTTTCCCCGGTGTCTATTCTATCCGCTATCCTGTCTCTCTCCCTCTCGCATGAACCAATCCACTCTTCCACCTTTTCCCGCGAGTATCGTCCGAACCAGTAGGCATCATGGATCGTACCCGGAGTGGCCAAAAAGCTGACGTAGGTTGCCAACCCTTCAGCAACCATCATCTTAAAGACCGGGGGGCGGACGAGGAACTCCCCGTCATTCCCGAAGTAAAAAGAAGGTGAATTAGCGTAATGAAAAGCGTGAGTAGCTTCATGAGCGAGGTATATCGCCTGATCATGAACTTCCAACCTGTCCGCGAACGTTTTCAAGTCAAGGGCAACCCAGGCATCTCCGTCGACCAAAATTCCGTGACCGTCCCGAACCCCGCTACCGACAAATAGGATTAAACCCGGTTCCACCTCCGAGTCCGTCACATTTTGAATACGATTGACCGACTCCTCAGCGACCTCAACGAGTAGATCACGAGCCTTATTGGCCTCGTCTTCCCCCAATTTTTTCACCCTTTTCCCGGCAGTCTCAGGGTAGTCCCGATCTTTCGGGCCGAAATCCCTTATCTCCCCGAAGTAATCGCTAAACTTTTCAATAACTTGTCCCTGTTCATTCGCATTTAGCTGCTGTTTTGCGATATTGAGGATTTGCATTCTGGACGTCCTCTTTTTTGTGAAGTTTAATTTCCACCCCAGGCCCGGCCATAGTATTCGCCGGACGACCCCATCATCGACCGAGGCTTGCAGATAACTTCTCTAACCTCTAAGCCTTTTCGGGGATGGAAGACCTGACCCGAGTAGGCGGGACTGATCACCGCTGCCGTATCCAAACCCTGTTCCAATCCGCCAAAGGCGACTACCTCTTCATCCACGGGCAATACTCCAGCATCAGCCGCCGAAAGTGTGGTAAATACGGCTACTTTTACGCCGGGTGATAATAGGTAAAGCGTTTCCTTCATTATCGTCTTCTGGGTGCTGACTCCGAGGTGATTGGCCATGGAGGAAGATATTTCGTAACCTAGGTCCGTAGTTTGGATAACGGGCACGCCTCTCTGTTCGAGTTTTTCTCTGATTTCGGGGTCAAACTTTACTTTCTCGATATCCATTTCTTTCCAATTTTCCCACCGGCTCTTGAGTTTAGGAATTTCCCTCCAGTGCGCCCCATCCGGCGGCTCTTCAGAAACCTCCCAGGCCCCGCCGGCCATAAACGCAACGCAAACTACCCTCCACTTTCTCGTTGCGTCTTGACAGAGTTTTGCGGCTTTTAGAGCGCTTTTACCTGTTATGGAAGGTACTACAAGATAATCGAGTCCCAACTTTGAGCCTCTGTCAATCCCCAACTCCAACGCCTTTTCCGTATTTACCGGCCCCGGCCTCTCGAAGTAAAAGGTTTCTTTCCTTTCGCCCTTCATTTTAATTCCTCCCCAATACTGACGGCTATCGCTATTTAGCCGTTTAATGGAGTTTGGTGGATTGAATTTAAAAAATCAAAGTATTTAGGGAGCAACTAGAATTACACTTGTGTTCGTGCTTAGAGACACCACCTACTACTTTAAAAGCTAAGGTCCTGTTTTGCTGCAACACTCATACCTAGAATGTTTCACGAAGGACGGGACAAACAACTCTATCTCACTAAGTTCAATCTGTGTAATACGGTCAGAAAAAGACCCGAGCGGTGAGAAGCCAAAATTTAACGAGCAGATTTAACTTTTGTGTATACTCAACAAGGAGACGATCGCTGTAAACTTAACTCAAAATCATCACCCGTAAAGTTATTATTTAAACTTTTATTTTGCAGTTAAAAACTTCCCCCCTGTTAAACCGGTTGAATTATAGAGCGAGTGGGATAAATCGGTCGAGTTGACCCTACCCAACCCCCGCCGGATCAGACAGAATCGATTTATAGGCCACTCAGAGCATGCTGTATTCACCGATAACCCGATTTCACCGGTGGACTTATCGGGAATCGAATTTTTGGCCATAACATCCATCTGGTCTTTTTTTGCACTTTCTACGATTTTGGCGACTTCGGACCGGAAGAAAAACCTAGAATTTGAAAATTTGAAGTCTTAAAAAAGATTCTCTTCAGGGGCTCAATTTTACAGATTTACACAATACCATTGTGTAAAC
>JAGXLB010000171.1 GCA_018334915.1 Candidatus Bipolaricaulota bacterium | reverse complement strand
GGGAATAGATTCCGTGAGGAAATTCGGATATTTGACCTCGGGTAGAAAATAGCGATCCCCGATAACCCGATCGTACTGTTTCACCAGCCGGGTTCCGGGGATACCTAAACCAAATAAAATACTGCTTTTGAGTCGTTTTTTTGCCATGTGACTTGACATTCTACTTAGAAACCATCAAAGTATCTTATTCTCATCAAAATTAGAAATGTAGTCTTTTATTGCCTCGATTTCTCTTCCGATTAACTCCCTAACTTCTCCTTCAGAATTGGCGTTTTTCAGCACCTCTATACGATCTTCACAGTCACTAACTATATAATCACTACCTTTATCTTGGACCGCTTTCTCAACTTTCTTCTTTATTTCCTCGAACAATTCATCGTTATCTTTGAATTCTTCAAATGCGGCTACTCTCCCGTTCGCCAGTTTCAATTTGTTGTCATCTATCTCCTTACCTAACTTTTCGGACCTAACATAATAATAACTACCACTTGTCCAGATTAGGGGCTTATCCTGAGGTTCCTCT
The DNA here is from genome assembly GCA_018334915.1 of Candidatus Bipolaricaulota bacterium. Classification (GTDB taxonomy): domain Bacteria; phylum Bipolaricaulota; class Bipolaricaulia; order M55B111; family M55B111; genus JAGXLP01. Next base: position 4,909 of record JAGXLB010000171.1, on the reverse strand, counting down.
TCTTGAGGTCTCACATCTTCCTGAGATATCGCAAAAGCGACGGACCAGTACCTTAATCTTTCCTCTTCCTCTTCGGACCCTTTTGACGGGAATAGGTCGGGCAGCTCTTTTTCGTTTGCCCATTCTTTATCTATGTGATGTGTAAAATCACCACTTCTCTTCTTCTCTCTAGTTAAGTAATCCCTTTTGAACCTCTCCATGTTTTCCTTTCCTACAGCAAAACCCGGGACCCCCGCCTTGATTTTGAACGTTTGTAACCGGTATGGGTCAATTGAGGAAGCCCATTGAGGCTCTTTAACATCTAAGCTCACTTTATCACTTATGAAATCCTTAACGCTTTCTAAGTTTATATCTTCCCCTGGTATCTCCGGCAGTGAAAGGATGATGAATGTTTCAGGATTTCCATAAGGCTTGTACATCCACAGGGGGGTAGCCCGGTCTACAATAGTCTGGATATCCTCAGTAAGTTTGGAGGTCTGGCTATCACTATTAATTACTTCTTCTAAAACACTAGAAATATCCGTATCTTTCAACTCACTTAATTTATCTCGGACGTAAGAACGGAACTTTTCAGCCAATTCCTCATGAGTTAATTCTCTCCAGGCTAAAATAGCCTCGGCATCCTTGTCCTTTATTAACCTCTGAAGGTTTATCTCTTCCACGTCTTCAAACTTTTCTTCCAGATGAGCTTGGTCCAGGTTGAAAGTAAATTCGTCACTTTTTCTCTCAACCTGGGCTCTCTCAATCTTGTCGTCCAGGAACTCTCTTGCTTCCTGTAATTGGTTTTTAAATCCGGTTAATTTTCCCCCCTGACCCTCTTGTCCAATATAGTCGTCAACAAATTCGAGTAGGTCGCCAAAGAAAGTTAATGCTTCATCCCTTCGGACGATCTGTCGTATGTGCTCGGCCTCTTCTGCAAAGGCCTTTTGATCATCCCGGGCAATATTCTGTAATGGTTTTCGGTTAAACCAGTGGTTCTCTGCGTCCTGAATTTGCTCATCCGTGGGGTATTTCGACTTTTCTACTCCCTCTCGCTTCTCTTCCCAATCCTTTTTCTCCTTTTTCATCAATGTTTGGCAGGTCTCAAGCCTCGTTGAAAGGGATTCTAGAAAGCTGTGAAGTTTTCCGACCCCGTTTTTTGTTCCAATTACCTTATTTATCTTGGTTCGAATTGCCTCTTTAGCGTTCTCAGTTTTTTCCTTCCTATTCTCCTTGGCCCTGTCTTTATATATAGTTCTTGCGTTGTCAAGCTTTGTCTCCCGGTGTTGTTTGATTGCAGTTACCGGATCATCTCTGGTCTCGGGTTCGGAAATCGGGCTAAGGTCCGGGTCAACTTCATTTTCCGAAAGGATGGCATCGATTACGTCATCAAATCCCTTTTCACGGAGCTCTTTACTTTCCATGAAGCTGGTTACCTCTTCTTCAATACTAGTATCTTCCCCGAGATTGATATATTGCTCTATGAAATTATGGGACTCGGAGCTGGCCTTTTTGTCAATAAATTCTTCCACTGGTAATCGGAGGTTAGACATTCCAATTCCAATGTAGTGCGGGTATTTGCCCTTTACGGGGTCATTCATTGTCGCTGCAGAGATATTATCAATTACATCCTGCCCCTTTTTTGCTGTTTCAACAGTGGCATGGGAGAAAAGGCTTTGCCCCAGGAATTCAAGAATTTTGTCTATACCGGTAACCTTCTTCCTGTCCTCGGATACATCATCAACTAGATACGTTTGGTCAAAAGGAGGGTTCTGATCTCCGCCCCAGTCAAGACTAATATTGTCGCCATAATCAATGGACTTTCTTGTTCCGCCTCTCATCCAGTAGTCAAGCTCTTTTAAAGAGGCGTAGCCATTTCCCCCGACAAAACGAGCCCCGGCCCTATTCTCGAATATAGTCGGCAACAAAAGGATGCCAGCGATCCTATCAGTAGGAGATAACAAACTATTGAGCATGTAAGCAAAATCTAGAAAAGTCCCAGAACCTGTACCGCCAGCCAGGGAAGAAACTATATAGGCGTTAACTTTATTCTCCTCTGTAAGACCAAAATCCCCTTTATCCCTGGTCAAGTCCTCGCTTGACATACTCCGTACAGTATCAATCGCTCCTTGAAGCTTTTGCCGAATCTTACTTGCATTGGCAAAAAATGCCAGTCTACCGGAAGAGCGAATTGCATGAGCCCCGTCCATGATATCTTTTTGGTTTGTTACTCCTCTGGGATACCACTGATCGGCGTCACCTTCACCGTCTAGTGCCACATCAATGTCTTCCACCTGCATTGGGGTAAATTCGACATCGTCCAATAAACCACTCTTACTACCCGTTGTGGTGTCAAAACAACGGAGTTGTATTACTCGTGGCGGATCCTCCCCTACAAAATTACTTCTAAACTCTTGCTTCATTTTGCCGACGGCTTTAGTGCCAGTTCCACCCAACCCCACAATTAATGTCTTCCGAAAATCTACACTCATGACTTTACCTCCTTATTTATTTTAGATTAAAGGTAGTAATAACCATTTAGCCAGAAAGCTTAGTACAGTTAAGGAGAGAAACACCACAAGTAACCCCACTACCCAGATCCCTTTGTCGTACACCTGACTCACAACTACCCTGTTTGGCAATTTCTTTTTCATCAAACTTACACTAAATATAAATACCACATAAATAGCAACTACAATCAGGCTAATTATGCCAACCCACCAAAAAAGTGCGGCTAAAAAACCAGGAATACTAAGCGTTGTCGAAAGAGTAACAGTTTTTCTCTTTTCTCCATCGATATTCTCAATTAAGGCTCCTTCTGGAGCATTCAAATCAATTGCAACTTGATAGTCTTTTCCTGTTAACCCCCCGGTTAGATTGTCTGCCAGGGTAACTCGCACCACGTGACTCTCTTCACCGGGACTCCCGAGCTTTAATTGCCCCGTGTTTCCTTCTGCTTTGGAACCATTAAGGACAATTGTCGAGCCTTCGACAGAAGCATTTAGATTATCACTTGTCAGCTCGTAACTCAGGACAGTTTCCTGGGCATCTAAATTTTGGTCAGTTAAAGAAAATTCTATTTCTCCAAGCTGACTACCGGGTTCCATTTTTCCACTCTTTAATTTGGAGCTTTTCACTACAACTTTCGCCGGATTCACTGCAAAAGAGTAGCTCTTTTGCTTCTTTCCCAAACTGCCGTTCAACGTAGTTATTCCTCTCGCCGCCTCATCCGGAGTAAATTCTACTTTACCGGAAAAATTAGTTTCCTGGTCGAGACTGAGGTCATCCTTCACGTAAAAAGAAAAGTCATTACCTTCCTGTTTGACTTCAAATACGTCTCTGTTATCAGGCATTATCTTGTATTGGATGCCTGGCGGAAGGTTTAGGTTTTGATAAAGTTCATCGTAATCTACGGTTATTGAAAACACTTTTTCCCCTTCTTTCTTCTCTCCCAAATCGGTTGGCTTGGAGGGAGTTGATGCAACTGTGATACTTGGTCTCTGTAACTTTAAAGGGAAAGGTATAGATCTGTTTTCAAATTGTACAAGGGGGTTTTTGGAGTGTAAAACAACGGAACCCTGTAGTTTACCTTCTTCTTGCCTAAAAGCTCTTTCAACGGGAAACCCAACTAGACCTATTTCAATATCTTGAGTAGGCTTTGGTTCAAAAGAATTTGGTTGGACATACGGAGAAAGTTTGGTGGTTAGTCCTTTTAAACCTTTGAGAGAGGTAGAGATAGTTCCCTCTTCCGGAAGGCCCCATTTACCTTCCAACGAAATTTCCCTTTTTACTGAACGAGTATCCCCGTCCAATGACCAACCCCACAAATTCTGCAAGTTAAAAGAACTCGGCTCTACAGATATAATATAGGGAATTGTAAATTCATTTCTAATAGATAACGGTGCCTTCAGATAATTTATGGTTATAGAATCATTCTTTGAGGTAAATTTTAGGGCACCTTTGTAGTGACCGGAATCAATCTCACCAGCTTTAACCCTTATGTGCTCTAAAGACGTACTACCAGCGATCTTCTCTCCATCTGAGTTAACTAATTCAATACCCATGGGTTTATTTTCAATTGTAAGCTGCCTATTACTCTTCGAAATGTCATTTGAATAATCAACACTAAGGCAAAATAAACTGTCCCTTGGCTCTATAGATCCATACCCAAAAACCCAATTGTTGTTAGTTTTCTCAGACGACTGGAAATGCAGGGAACCCTCGCCCTGGCACGATCCAATAGAAACACCTATATCCTTGACTGTAAAGTCCAGGTTAATGCTGTTCGATTCAAGAATGTTAAAGACGCCACCTCTTTGACTAGGTGAAAATTTAAACTGTAAAACAGCATCCAACGAGGAATTTGCAAGTTTAGCCCTTAAGCTTCCAATACTGGACTCGGGAAAGGAAAAAGTTAGTTTCAAATTACCCTCTGCGGTAATACTCTGCTGCATGTCCATATTTTGGGGGGACTCTTTTTGATAGACCTTTAAGCTCCCCCAGTCTTCCCATTGATCTGGCAATCCCTGTATATTTAGTATTTTTGTAATTTCGTAGCTTCCGCCCGGAGTTTTCGATAAGTTATCAAAAGCCACATTTAACTTTTCGTCCTTATTTCCAGCCCCTACTCTGATCAAATTGAAAGCGTAGGGGACTGTAGTTTCTTCTTTACAATTTACTTTCACCCGACTATTCTTAGCCCGAAGGGTTGCTTCCCCTTCATGATAACCTGGAGTTAACTTCCCTGATGTCAAGTTGGGGTTTAAGGTAACGAAATCTGTTTTGGAATTGATAGTATTGCCTTCTACTCCTTCTAAGTTGATTTCTTCCGAGTTGTAATCGATGTAAAGATCTGAAGGTAATTTTGAGAAAGCTTTGTTGCGATCAAGCGACAACTTCATCATGGCTGATTTCCCGCTACTTATATTTA
>JAGXLB010000170.1 GCA_018334915.1 Candidatus Bipolaricaulota bacterium | reverse complement strand
GTGCTGTCGCTTAGCTTTGGTTAAAAAGGCAAAATTATATTAAGCGGATATGGTTGTAATCTTGGAACCAGCTTAGTCAAGATTTGCCAATGTTCTATCCAACTTCCGAAAAGAGCTCTTAATGTCATCGATGTAATAAAGTTCCAGGATTATAGTTTTCTTTTTATTTGACTCAAACTTTTTTTCTTGTTATATTTTATTTGGTTTTTGATTGATCTTGTTAAATCTTCCTCTGGAGGTGATATTGGGCCTCAAGGATGATTGTTGTTTTAGCCTAAGTCAAAATTTTTACATAATCAGGGAGGGATTATATTGAAACGCGCAATTGGACTTTTAGTAATTGTGTTTTTAATGTTATCTTTAATATCGCCTTTGACTGGTGCTCAGGATTTGGAGCGCTATAAAGATGTTGAAGGAACTGTTAAACTCGATTTTTATTTTGTGGTGGGAGTGGCTGGGCCTTTGGCTACTGTAATGAATAAGATGGTGGAGCAATTCAATGAAGAACACCCCAAAATCAAGGTAAATCCTGTCTACTGCGGAAACTATAATGACACGATGGCTAAGGTACAATCCGCTATTCTAAGTGGCAATCCTCCAGAAGTTTTCGTGGTAGAGATATCAGAACTATATACACTGTTGGGGATTGACGGAATAATCCCACTGGATAAGTATATTGAGAAGGAAGGCGGGGAAGAGTTCACCGATCAGTATTTTGAGGCTTTGTATGGAAATGCTAAAGCGCGAGGACATATTTGGGGCCAGCCTTTTCAGAGAAGCACTCCCATTCTCTATTATAACAAGGATTTGTTTGAAGAAAACGCAGAGGAGCTCCGAGCTGTCGGCCTTGACCCCAAACGTGCTCCCAGAACTTGGTTCGAACTGGAAAAGTATGCTGAGATACTCACAGAAAGGAAAAACGGGAAGACGAAAACGTGGGGGTTGATTCTCCCTGGAGGGTGGAATGACTGGATCTTTGAAGGATTTACCTACCAGAATGGCCTATCCACTTTAATAGAAAATGGGGAAGTTTCTAATTTTGATTCTCTGAAAGTGCGCCAGGCTTTACAATTCTGGTACGAACTAACAAATGAGATTAAAGCGAGCCCTCCGTTAAAACCATGGACAGAGACACCCATGGCCTTTAACGCTGGAAACGTGGGCATGATGTACTATTCCACCGGCGGATTGCCTCTGGTGCGAAAGCAGTCAGACTTTGACTTTGGGGTTGCTTTTCAGCCCATGCATGTGGAATACGGTGTGCCTGTTGGCGGAGGAGACTTCCATATTTCTAAAGGGATTTCTCCAGAGAAACAGGACGCTGCTTGGGAGTTCATTAAGTTTATGACCTCTCCTGAAATGGCAGCTTACTGGAGCCGGGAATCAGGGTATATTTGCATTAATAAGAAGGGGTTAGAGTTGCCCGAGATGCAAGAATACTTGGAGAAGTACCCCAATGCGTCAGTTGCTGCCGAACAATTAAACGTTGCTCACTCAAAGATCATGGCTCCGGGTTTCCAAGAAATTCGTAAAACTTTTGTTGCCAACCTTGACAACCTGATGCAGGGTAAGCAGGGACCGATTAAAACACAAGAGAAGTTACATAGAGAGGTTCAGAAAATACTTGATCAGTATTAATCACGTCAGGAATCCTTTAATTACGGCTCGGTGTTTTCCACCGAGCCGTAATTTTGTCTTAATGGTAATGAGGCTCCTATCATGATACCCGGCCTTACTCCCGGAAGGCATAAGTATTTGACCATCGCGTTATTTCTCCTGCCCTCGCTCGCGTTTTTAGGACTTTTTACCTATTACCCAATCATTTCATCATTCTATCTTAGTTTTTTCAGGAGCGATCCTTTCACAGTAAAACCCATTTTCGTTGGGTTACAGAACTACATTGAATTTATACATAACCCGGTCTTTTGGCAGGTAATAACGAATAATGTGATATTTGCGGTGGCAACTATCCTCCCAACTATGCTACTAGCCCTTTGTTTCGCTATTTTGATTGATGAGGTGGCCCTTAAATCCTTCTTTCGAGGATCCTTATTTTTGCCAAAGGTAGTTCCGTATGCTGCTCTAGCCATGATATGGGTGTTTTTGTACGAACCTAATATTGGTCCTATTAACAGGTTTTTGGACTTATTAGGCCTTCCTACCATTGGCTGGCTTGGTAGTTCACAGTCCTCGCTGCTTGCGATTATTATTTCGATGATCTGGAGAAACTTTGGTTATTACATGCTCATATATCTTGCTGGACTCCAAAACATTTCTCGAGATCTTTATGATTCAGCAAGAGTAGATGGGGCATCTTGGTTGAACCGGCACCTTCATGTAACAATACCCCTGCTTGGACCCTCTACGCTTTTTGTGTTTGTTGTCTCTATTATTCAGTCTTTTAAAGCGTTTACCCAGGTACAGCTTATGACTCGCGGGGGCCCGGGCTATAGCTCTAGTATTTTAATCTATTATACGTACGAGTTTGCTTTCAAATTCTGGAAAATGGGAAAAGCCTCGACCCTGACTTCAATTATGATTCTCATGCTAATTTTCCTTGTTATACTTGCCTTCGGTTTTTATGGCCGACGCATTACTTATGAGATGAAGTAAAGGTGATGACTGATGTTTACTCGCGCCGGAAAATGGGTTAAATACACAATTTTGACGATTGCCTCGCTAATCACACTGGTGCCATTCTACTTTACAGCAATTATGGCTTTTAAGGCGCCAAAGCAAATCTTATCCGGGCGATACTTGCTCCCGCCTTTGCATCCTACTGTAGATAACTTTCTTCGAGTGTTTGGCGCAGCCCCTTTCCTGACGTATCTTCTGAATACTATTATAGTAGTTACTGGAATTCTTGCTCTTCAATTGCTGGTTATAATCCCAGCTGCTTATGTATTCGCTCGAATTGATTTCCCCTTTTCAGGAGCGATATTTGGCTTGTACGTAATTCAGATTATGTTGCCTCTTCAAGCTTTAATAGTGCCGAATTATAGAGTTATCAATACTCTCGGGCTGGTTAACACTCGGTTGGCGTTAATCTTGCCGTTTGTCGGAAGTGGCTATTGTGCTTTCCTTCTCAGGCAAACTTTTAAGCAAGTACCGCAATCGTTAGTTGATTCCGCAGTAATTGATGGTTGCACCCATTTTGGGCTCATTCGCCATGTTTTCCTACCTTTGGCTAAGCCGACTCTTGCTGTATTTGCGCTTATTAGTGTGGCTACTCACTGGAATGACTATCTATGGCCGTTAATTATTACGGATAATGATAGTGTCCGTACTTTGACGATAGGCTTGGGTATGTTTGTCCAACATCAATCCGGTGCTGATTGGGGATTATTAATGGCGGGGACATTGTTTATAACTGGGCCATTAGTTCTCCTGTTCCTGTTGGTACAGAGATCGTTTATAGAGAGTTTCATGAGTTCTGGGATCAAGGGCTAGTTAAGAAGCGGCAGGTCTTCATAAGTATAAGTTTGAGTCTGGTCTTTTAGGACAAAATTAAAGATCAGCTACAATATTCCTCTGAAAATTGGGAATTGTTAATATGAAAAAAGGCTTTATTTTTGATTTAGATGGAACTGTTTATCGTAGTGATGAATTGATGCCAGGAGCTAGAAGCGTAATTACCAAACTCGATGTTCAGGGCTTCGGGATCGTGTTTCTTTCTAATAAACCACTCCATTCTAGGCAGTATTATGCAGATAATTTGGACCAACTTGGTATTCCAGTTGACGTAAATCAAATTGTTACATCGTCTTACGTGATGGGATATCATTTATCGGAGACTGATAAAGGAGCAACTGTATACCCCGTAGGAGAGGAGCCTTTGGTGCGGGAACTTAAAGGGAGTGGCATGGTTATTTCCGAAGATCCGGAGGAGATAGATTACGTGGTGGCGAGTTTTGATAGGAACTTCCACTATGATAAATTAAACATTGCTTTCCAGGCTATAATGAACGGTGCCCGTTTTATCGCCACAAATCCAGATCGTACTTGCCCGGTTAAAAATGGCGAGGTTCCAGATGCCGCAGGAATGATCGGGGCTATCGAAGGAGTTACGGGAAAGAAGGTAGAACTGGTGGCCGGAAAACCTTCCAAATTGATGGTGAAGGCGGCTATTGATCGACTAGATGTGGAGCCAGAAGATTGTTTATTAGTTGGTGATCGTCTGGAGACGGATATCAAAATGGGAAACGATCACGGCATAACTACCGCCCTCGTGTTAACCGGAGTTACTAGCCGGGAGGACCTGGCAGGTTCTTCGATCAAGCCTACCTACGTTCTGGAAAACCTGTATCAGTTACCAGAGAAGCTGGATCTAGGCCTCGAGACGGGAAGCTGATTGGTTGTCTTTTTTCAGCGTGATAGAGTCGAAAATGGCGTGTAGACCTGTTTGCGTTATTTATTTCGTAAAAGTTCTTTAGGGTAAGATGAGCTGAATCCCCTTGTACAATCCAAAAGCAAATAACCCGGCCGCCGTTGGAGTTGCTACCCAACCAACTACGACTTCCGCTATCTTCCCAAAGCTTACGGTTGTGACTCCTTTGACTAGCCCTACACCCACCACGGCCCCGACTATGGCTTGAGATGTGGATACGGGAATACCTATTAAGGAAAAGTAGTGGACCGCCAGTGCTGCTGCCGTCTGCGCGGATACCGCGGATAGAGGCCCTAAACTGGTAATACCTTTCCCTATGGTTTCAGTCACCCTTCGACCATAGGTCAGTACTCCTATCGATAGAGCCACTCCTCCAAGCAGGGCAAGCCAAAACCTGTCAATTCCGAGAACCGTAAGCGGTCCCACGGAGTTACCAACGTCGTTTGCCCCAAGCGAAAAAGCCACATAGGCCCCGGAAAGTATCACGAGATAACTAAGCACTTTATCCCATAACGCCACCATCTTTACACGTTTGAGAAAAAAGGCGAAGATATGGTAGAGCGTAAAACTCATTAAGGCGGTAAGAGGGGGAGAAATTACCCAGACTTCCCCGATGGTAGCTACCCTGGAAATGTTTATTCCATTACCCATTGATAAGGCCGCACCTACTACCCCACCGACGATAGCCTGGGAGGTAGAGACTGGAACTTTAAAAAAAGTGGCAAGAGTAACGAAAAGACCTGCGGAAAGCATGGCAGTTAGCACGGCAATTAGGTTCAGAGGGTTTACCACTACCCCCTCCCCGATTGTTTTCATTACGTTCTGACTTTGAAGCATGGCCCCAAGGATCACGAAGAGGGCGACAACATACACCATCTTCCGGTAGGAGATAAGCCCGGAGCCGACTGGAGTGCCTATACAATTTGCAGTGTCATTTGCTCCGATATTCCAACCGACGTAAAATCCAACCAGGATCAGTAAGCCAATCATACCGTTCCGTCAATTCCTTATTTGCTGGTCATTATCCTTATGAAGTTACCCGCGTTCTCTATGTGATCGAGAGTATTGTT
>JAGXLB010000169.1 GCA_018334915.1 Candidatus Bipolaricaulota bacterium | reverse complement strand
GGAAGTTCGGGATCGGATTCGAAAAAGAACACCGGCTACCTTCCGGAGGAAAGAGGGCTTTACGAGGATGCAACTGCAGGAGACGTGCTCGAATATCTGGGTACGCTCAAAGGACTGGAGAGGCGGGATGCCAGGCTGAGAGCGAGAAACTGGCTCAAGAGGCTGGGTCTCCAGAACGAGGAGGACTCCAGAATTTCGGAACTTTCCAAAGGTATGGCCCAGAAAGTCCAGTTTATTGCTTCTATCATCCACGAACCGGGGCTGGCAATTCTTGACGAACCTTTTGCGGGGTTGGACCCCGTTAACCAGGATCTGTTCCGGAAACTGATTCAGGAATTAAGAGAAATGGGTATGACTATACTTCTCTCTTCCCACCGGATGAATATGGTAGAGGAGCTTTGCGAGCGGGTATTTATGATCCATCAGGGCAGGGAGGTTCTTTACGGAAAACTGAATAAAATTAAAGAGGATTTCGGAAGGGATCTAGTTGAGTTAACTTATTCCGGAGACTTACAGGCTATAGAGGATACTTTTGGGGCGAAGGTAAAGAGGCTGGATGATGGGGAAAACTCAGCGAGGTTTTACATAGAAAAAGGTTTCAGTCCGGATAAGTTCGTCAGAAAGCTTCCGACGGAAATTGAGGTTCAGGAGATATCGATCGGGAAACCTCCGCTTCACGATATTTTCGTGGCAAAGGCAAAAGGAGGAAATAATGTTTGAAGACATGATGAAGGTCGCACGGTGGGAATTTTTTCATAATCTCAAAAGCAAAACCTTTCTTATTCTTACGGTAGTTATTCCTATATTTATGGTTGTAATTGGATTTGTTCCCAGTTTCCTTGCCGGGCAAGGGGGAAGCGAACCCGTTACGCTCTACGTCCTTGATAAAGCCGGTGTTTACGAAGAAATAGACCGAACTCTAAACGGCCTGAATCAAACCGCGGTGAAGCTAAAGAAAGCGGAAGCTACTGAAGAAGAACTAGAGGAGAGGGCCACCCAAAAGGGAATAGATGGATATTTCGTACTTTCGGAGCAGGTTATTTCTCACAACCAATTATCAGTAAAAATTTACAGTAACCTGGATAATAAGGAGCAGTTAAGCCGTGCCGGGGAAGTGTTAAGCGGTGTACTAACCAGATTAGCCGGGGGAAAAGCCCTCGAAGAATACGGTTACGATTCGGAGGAGATATTTTCCCTGACAAGACCGGTTACCTTTACACCCGTCAAGCTCGAGCAGGAAGACCAGAGCATCGGACAGTTTATTTTGCCTTTTGGCATCGCGATGATGATTGTGCTGGCTTCGATGTTCCAGGGGTCGATGGTTATGGTTGGAATCGGCAAGGAGAAGTCCAACCGGATCGTGGAGATAGTTCTTTCTTCGGTAGATTCTTTCGACATGATAGCGGGTAAGCTACTGGGATTTGCCGGTCTGGGTTTGGCCCAGATTACACTGTGGGGTGGGGTGGGGCTGGTCGTCCTAACGCAAATTATGAATATACCTTTAGGTGGTATATCTCCGTTTCAGGGGTTTTATTACTTCTGCTATTTCGTCTTTGGATACTTGATGATCGCCTCGATATATGCCCTGCTGGGGGCAAGCGCAAAGGATATCCAGTCCAGCAGTCAAACCAGGGGAATCTTCGTCTTGATACCGATAATACCCATATATTTCAGCGCTGCGATTGTGAATAGTCCGGAGGCTCTCTGGGTAAGGCTAGTATCGTTTTTCCCACCGTTCACGCCCACTATGATGCTGCTGCGTTCGGCTTTTGCCGAGGTCCCCATCTGGGAAATACTGACCAGTATCCTGGTCCTGGCAGGGTTTACCTACCTTATGGTGAGGGCGGCTACTAAGGTATTCCGGGTGGGAATGTTGATGTATGGAAAAGACATGTCTCTAAGCGAAATTGTAAGATGGGCGAGAACCTGAGTTATTTTCTCGTTTCTTTCACAATTTGAGATCTTTACTAAATCTGATCGAAGTGAACTGAAACGAGCCATCCCCCCAGCAGGTCGAGCTCCCACGCTCGAGCGATAGGTCAAAAGGGGGCTTTCGGGCGGGCGTGGGAACCCGCACTGCTTGTGTTGGAGTGGTCCACCCGTTTGTGTTGGAATGGTTAGGACTGAACCTTCTAACGGAAGCTGTTTCGTAAGGTGACTACAATGGAATGAGCTTTGGTCAAAGGGAATGAGTTGAATTTTATCAAATTAGGAAGTGATTAAAATGTTTGCGGAGCTTATGGAAATTCTGCCGTTGATTCTACCTTTGCTGGTAGTTCAATTTGGTTTATTGATCTATTGTCTGCTGGATTTATGGAAATTTAGCAAAAACAAAAGAGATAAACAGGATAAGTGGGTATGGACCCTGGTAGTTGTTCTTTTTGGTTTGCTGGGAGCCCTGGCCTATCTCGTATTCGAGAGGAGGTAGCATGAATTTTTTAGAAACGAAGAACCTGAGTAAGACGTATCCAAATGGGGTAAAGGCGGTAAAATCACTAAATCTAAAAATAGATAAAGGTGAGATATACGGATTGATTGGTCCTAATGGGGCGGGCAAGTCGACGACTATAAGAATGCTAATGGGGATTCTTGAGCCCTCTTCCGGCTCCGTTTATTTTGACGGAGGAAGCGGATTAGACCTGGTTAGAACAGGTTATCTGCCAGAAGGCGCCAACTTTTATAGGTTTATGACGATTAGGGAATACCTCGAGTGGTCGTGCAGTTTGTACGATCTGCCGGATTGTGAAAGCAATATTGATGAGTCGCTCGATACAGTTGGCCTGGAAGACCTGGAGAAGCGGCAGCTCGACGAAATATCAAAAGGCCAGAAGCAGAGGGTCGGGATTGCCCAGGCTCTTGTGCACGATCCGAACCTGTTAATTCTTGACGAACCTACTTCGGGATTGGATCCGCTGGGAAAAAAGAAGATTTTGTCGATTATAAAAGAACTGTCCGAACAGGGAAAAACGATCCTGACGTCTTCGCACATATTGCCGGAGCTTTCTCAGATCTGTACGGGAGTTGGGATAATAAAAGGTGGGGAATTGGTACTTCAGGGCTCCATGACGGATCTCCGGGAACAGTTTATAACCTCAAACGTGGAGCTCGGATTTGAGGGTCCGGTCGAGGATTTGATTACAAAGATAGAAGGTCTGGATTTCGTCAGTGAAGTTGAAGAAATGGATGGAGAAGGCTCCAGGTACAAAGTGAGGGTGAAGAACGAGAAAAGAGCTAAAAGAGAACTGCCTGAACTCGTTTTGAACAGTGAGGCGGTAGTTACCTATTACGACTTTGCTCAAGTTACCTTGGAAGACATATTCATAGAAACAATGGAGGAGGGTGTGAAATGAAAATCCGACGTCTGCTGGTAAAAGAATTTAAAGAAACAAGGGTTCAGGGGGTAGTCTTTGCAGCCGTTCTGGTGGTATTTGGTGCTTCGTCCGTCCTGCTGCAGAAGTTTATTCCTCAACTTGTGCCAGAAAACCTGGCAGAAGCATTCCAGCCCTCTCTTACGGCAGGATTGGCCGATTACGTCGGAAATTCCCTCCAGATGGGGTCGATAGTTGCAATATTAATCACGATTGCTGCCCTGGCCGGAGAGCGAGAATCGGGGACGCTCGAGTTGCTGCTTGCAAGGCCCGTCAGTAAAACTCAGATAGTCCTGTCGAAATTCTTTGCAAGGGTTTCTTACGTTTTTCTGGGAAATCTAATTGCGGGATTAGTTACGTGGTATTATGCCGTTTATCTGTTTGAATCCTTCCCATTGAGCAAGGTTTTGCTTGCGGTGGTGGGATTGACCGTCGTTATTTCCTTCGTGGTAGGCCTCACTATGATTTTCAGTGCCTGGTCGAGGTCCAAGATATCGGCGGCTTTCGGAAGTGGTGCGGTAGCACTGGCCTTAGCTATTCTTCCGACTGTAAAGTCACCGTACGATATGATATCTCCGTTTACTTACGGAGAGGTGGCACGGCAGTCATTGCTGGGTGAAGTGACTGTTACAGGGTATCTGAGTGATCTCGGCGCTATAATCGGTTTTACCGCTTTCTGTATTGTTCTAACTATTATGATATTTAGAAAAGTCGAGAAAATAACTTAAAGGAGAATAAAATGAACAAAATTCGAATTAGCCTGGTAGGGGTAGTAATTCTATTGGTAGTTGGATTATCGACCGCCACCGTAGGTGCGGGCGAATTGGTGACTGAGACCCGGACGATTTCAGAAATTAGTACTGTACGGCTAAACGGACAGGGACGGATTATCTTGAACCAGGAAGACGAGGAGTCCCTTACCATAGAAGCGGAGGAGAACGTAATTTCCTTAATAGATACGACCGTTTCGGGTGATACTCTTACCGTGGAATTTAATAAGAGGTAGTTTCAATTCTGGCTTCCGCGGAAGGAAATAAAGTATTACCTGACTCTATCGGATCCCCGGGAGTTCATTATATCCGGTTCCGGTTCGTTAGATGCGTCCGATATAACCGTGGAGAGACTTAGCCTTAAGATAAACGGAAGCGGTAAAGGGTATATAACGAATCTGACTGCCGACAGGCTCGAAACGAGCGTAAATGGATCGGGAGATTTCGTCGTCAGTGGAGACGTCCGGGGACAGATGATAAAAATTGCTGGATCAGCTAGCTACCAGGCAATTAATCTGGTCAGTGATATAGCCGACGTAAAGATAAGCGGGTCCGGCAAAACGGAATTGCACGTACTAGACAAACTGGACGTTCGGATAAGCGGTAGCGGGACCGTTCTGTATAGAGGAGACCCGGAAGTAAACCAAAGGGTATCAGGATCGGGTAAGGTTAGGAGTATCGAGTAGGACGAATTTGTCCAGCTTTGATATTAAACCGAGGTGATGTTGAGGGCAACTACGGGTAAGTCAACCCTGATTCCAAAATTTATATTTGCTATCGTAGTTGCCCCTTTCCCGTTCTCGAACACTCGGGTATCGGAACCTCTGGTTTTTTCGTACGAAAATTTTAATACATTCGGGTAATTGGAAGTTTAGACCTTTTTAGTTATCTCATCTGTCACTCGTAAGGACCTTCTATAACTCCCTTCCCGTCTTCGACGATTTGCTCTCCTTTTGCAAATCCTTTTTCTATCTCCAGGTCTTCCGATAGTATCAGAACGTCAGCGTCCTTGCCTTCTTCAAGGCTACCTTTGCGGTCGCTTATCCCCAAACGTCGGGCGGGGTTAGTGGTGAATAGAGATAGGGCATCAGGAAGATCGAGAATTTCGCTCCTGACGAAATCTACCAGGGTTTTGTGCAGAGTATTTACTTTTCCCTTGGTTAGTCCTACCAGATTTCCGTCCTCGTCAAATTTAGGCATACTTCCGTTTCCGTCGGAACTAAAAGTCACGTTTTTCAGGGAGAGGTCTTTTTCCTTAAAAATATTCGTTATCGCTTCAAGTACTTCTTCTCTATTTGATGAATCGGCCGGGCAAGTAATG
>JAGXLB010000168.1 GCA_018334915.1 Candidatus Bipolaricaulota bacterium | reverse complement strand
AAGCGGTGGCCGGAATGATTACTGATGACTTAAGTTCCTCAGAACAAGCCGTTGCCCAGCTAACAACCATGGGGTTTGACCTTGACGAAGCAGAGGAGTTACTGAATGAGTTCGGGCTGGGTCGAGTGTTTTCCGCGATGGGCGGTGCGAGAGATTCACAGGAATTTATTGAGCTGCTTGGTGGCTACTCCTTGCCCGCAGGAGCAGCAGGTGGCCTAACCAATAACATCGTAGCAGGAGGAGCGGGTTCAGTTGGGGGTAAGACAGTGGGGGCAGTATTTGAGGTGTGTGAACTTGTGAAGGTAAACTTTCCGCTCGCCGATTTTCAGGGAAACCCTGCCAAAGACCTTCATCCAACAGTATCGCTGGTGAAGCTCAACGAGAACGGCAAAGAAGTGAATCTCGAAAAGGTAACCTCCGCAACTTACGACAAACAAGATCAGTCCTACGTGGCTACTTTCGATAGTTGTGAGATGAACCCGGGTTACTATGAAATCCAAATCGATCTGCCAGTGCTTACTTCATTAAGCCAGGTGATCAAACTCGAAGAAAAGGGGAGCTAGCTTACTCTGGTTGAGTGAACTGAAAATTGAGGCACTGATTTTTCTCCTAGATCGCTCAACTCTTTAGCGGAAGTGGGTCACGGGGGGGCCGGGTGACTCTCCCTGAGTGTTCTTTAACAGAGCACCCCCCAGTCACCGTGCTGGGGGCGGAATCTCGTTTGCCATATTGCTATGTATCGCCAACCTATCGGGCGAGCAATCCAACCAGAAACCGTCCAGAACCAACGATAGCCGAGGTTTTCGAGCCTCGGTGTACACCTCGGTGGAAGTTTTGAGTGGTTTTCTGCGGTAGTAGATACGTCAGTTCTACCAGAGGAAAGAGGTGTACATTTTTACCAAACATCACAGCGGATCTAGAAAGATCCGCCTATCGAAGAAGTTTATGTGAGGGCGGTAACCCGAGTCCCCGTGTTCGGGCAATTGGTTCGATAAAGCTATCTCTGTAACTGGAATATAGTAAAGAGGGAAGCCTTCTTGCTCATTTCTCCTTTGACGGGAGAAAGAGAGATTGAGGGTGGTTTTTTGGTGCTCGGTCTTAGGTATTAGAGGTGGAAATGAACAAAAATACATTCAAGAAGTGGTACTAATTGAGGTTCACCCCCACCTCAGTCCTCCCCCATCAGAGGGGGAGGAGGTTAGGAAGTCTGATCCGGACCAGTGCCTCAGCCTGTTATTGTTGATCGCCCAACAATAAATCTCTACCGTGAAACCGAAATCGTCTTAACCTGTTGTCCTTTCAATCCGTTCTTATCTGTTACAGTTAAAGTTACTGTCCAGTCGCCCGGTCCATCGAGCGTTACCCTAACTTCTTTTCCTTCCCTGGTTATCTCCGTATCATCGTGAGTAAGTTTCCATTCATAAGACTCTATTTCTGTTTGAATCGCGGAGCTTTCGGAACCATCAAGAAGAATTTCTTGGCCTACTGCAGGTTCTTCAGGTTGATAACTGAATTCAGCGGTAGGAGGGCCAAAAGTTACTTCTATAGGACGCGGTTTCTGATAAACTCCAAAGCTGACTTCGGTTCTACCGTACTTTTCAGCCTGCACTTCAACTCTAGCGGGAGTCGTTGGTTCATACCTTTCGGGCAGGCTTTCCTTTATCATATTGACCACGTATCTGCCTGGTAGGACGTCTATCGTGAACCTTCCGTTTGGGCCAGAACGGATTTCTTTTTGAACCTCCTTGCTCTCGATTGTAAATTCTACTCCCGACATCCCCTCCTCGCCCTGGGTCCTATTTCCCGATTCGTCCTCGTCGTTAAACACCAGACCTCTTATCCAGGAACGAGGCCTTACTGGTATTTTAACTTTCGGTCTTTCACCTTCATTTACTTCCACGGTAATAGGCATATCTACAGCGGGTCTTAATCCTGACTCAATTTCCTCAATTTTCACGTTGTACTCACCCGGGGAAACCGGAGGAAATGCAAACTTACCGCTGGACGCGCTAATCGCCTTCTCGTTATTCAATCGAAGGAGCACTTTATCGACGCCCTTTTCTCCCGGATCTCTTTCTTTGTCGCCGTTTTCATCCACAAATATTACCCCTGTGACCTGTCCTTTTGTTGGTCCTGCGAAGCGGAAGAGGCCCGGAAAGGAGGCCGTAAATGAAGCAGAAATGCTGTCCTGTTGAACCAAAGACGCAGAGAGCGAAAGGTTTACGGAGAGGTCGCTAGCGTCTGTTTCCGATATACTTATTCTTGCATTAGTGTCTCGACTTCCTCTCGTCAGAGAGAACGTTGGGGAAAGAGGGGCTTCCGGAAAACTGGAAGTCATGGTCAGAGTATTGCGTAAATCTCCCAAAATAGGCCCTGACGTCCGGTTAAATGAGGTGCTTACCGTATGCTCAGTCTCTCCAAGTTCGAAATCGAGGCTTGCATTAATCGACTTTACTGTAATCACTACTTCGGAAACTTGGTCCTGGGTCCTGGCAAAACTCCCCCCTATCGACCAGCCAAGAGAATCTCCACCGGTTAGCGAACCAGAAAACTCCCGGGAGACCAGATCGTTGCTCTGCGGTTCGTCGTCGCTGGTCCTTTCAGTCCAACTCAAGGAGAAGTTTGAATCAAGGTTTTCTCCAAGATCGATCGAGGTTGTAGCGTTAAAACGGTTCTCAGTAGCGTGATAACTATCTTCGCCCTGGCCTAACTTGGTCCGGTTATAGTCCCAGGTAAACGTAGAGGTAAATTCTTCTTCTTCGAAACTCACATCCACATTATATCCCTGACTGGGAAGCTGTTTAGGATAACCGGAAAAAACTTTTACAAAGGAGGGATAAATGTCGATGCGGTCTCCCGACAGCTCGATTCCGGCTTCAACTATCGAACCCTTTTCACCGTTTGCCTCCGCGGTAGTGATAAGACCGTCTAACACCTGACCGGTACTGAACTCGTAAACCCCCTGAAGTTCGGCAAAAGAAAACTCCTCTTCTTCGGTCGCCAGAATACCTCTAATGTCCCAGTAATCTCCTTCTTTTTCCAGAGTAATTCCTTTTGCCCCCTCGGTAAAGATTAATCTAGCGGTTGAGGACTCAAATTCACCAATGAATAGCGGACTACCACTTACCCCGAGATAAGACCCCGATATCGAAGCACCATCCAGGGCAAAACCCCAGTTCTCCTTCATAATGCTCAAACTTGCTCCGCTCACGCCGTTCACGTCGAATCTCAGGCTTGCGGAGACTTCACCCACACTGGGTATATCACCGTTTCCACTGAAGAGGAAGGAGGGGTCTCCCGATTGATCCAGGCTCGTATCGAACGTCGTTGCCCAAGTAGGGTACAAATCATCCGGGACCTTTTCCGGTGGTGGAGGTGCGAGGCTACCCGTAATTGTTAATATTCTTTCCAGTTTAGGCCTCTTTGTCGAAGTTACACCTATTTCAACCCGATACTTTTCACCTGAACTCGCACCTTCGGGCGGGGAAACGGATATAATTACAGTTTTTGATTGACCCGGCAAAAGCCGAACTTCTTCCTTTTCCACAGTGTATTTCCATTCTTCTTCCAGTGAAACCTCTACTTTGTAGGTATCCATTGTGTTACCCGAATTGACAATTTTTATCGCTCCTTCAACGGTAGTGCCAGGGGAAGGTCCCGTGGGCTCTCGCTTCCAGCTTAGGTCAAAATCCGGTACGGACTCGACCTGGATATAAGTAGTTTCAGACGCTTCTACGGACCCCTCCACTGATGAAGCAGTTAGGGTAACTTCGTACTTCCCGGCCGGGGCATCTTCAGGTACGTTAACATTGACAAATATTGGCTTACTCCCTTGGGGGGACAGGGTCACTTCGGGGGAAATGGGTAGGCTGGTCCAACCCTCAGGTAGGTCCAGAGTCAATTGGTAGGTTCCTGAAGTTGAGCTTTCATTTTTGACGGTGAAGACATGAGTCACAAGCTCTCCTGGGTTGGCCATCTTGAGTTGTGTAGCTGTTATGGAAATCTGGTCCGGGTTACCAAAGGTGGGACCAGCGTAGAGTGCCAGCACGAGTGAAATAAATAGAATCAAAGAGATTTTTTTCTCATCAAGAAAGATTCTACTCATGTCACACACCTCAACCCCAGGAACAGCTAAAAAGAAACCAGTTTCTTTTACAAATAGGTTAAGACAAACCTTCGGTTTGAGAAATTGAAGAGGTGCCTTTCGAAGGTGATATTTGCGGGGCTGGGAAAGGTAAGGGGAAATGGGGGAAGGTATTAATCGTCACGTTAAACTTAACATTGCGACTAGCACTAGAATTCATAGGCGATTACTTTCAAGTTGGACAGAGACTTGGGTGGAGGAGCGCTTGACATGACCCTTGCCAGGAAGCTCCAGATGAAAGGGTTAATTGGCAGTTAGGCGGCACTATTCGTCCGTCTTTTCCTCGCCTTCTGGAATTTCAATGGGGAGACCGCCCTGGATCAGGTGATCACCACCGAAGTCCATAATCGCTATCGCGTAATACTGCCCCGGGTCTAATTTTTCAGCTTCTTCGCTTCTTTGTACTGATATCCTGTGTTTCTCACCGGGTAGGGTGGGGAATTCTTCTATGTCAAAAGACCGAACAGTTTCGCCCTGGAGGTTTCTTATCTCCACTGAACCTTTAGTTTTCAAATAATTATTCCCTGTATTTGTGTACGTTATATTTAACTCAAAGGGGTTTGTCTTTACCAGTTTTATGTTTGTTATTTCAGCGTCCTCGTCAACTGCATTCGGGTTTTCAACCAGTATTTTTACCGCGTACCCTACAGATACCTGCATGCCGGACGAATTCTCAGAATTTAAGGGCTCCTCCGTTACAAGCAACATCGACCAATGATCACCGGTAACGCCTTCAGGAACGGAGACTTCTACGTTTATCTCAACACGTTGATCAGCTTCAATTCTAAAATCGCTGGGCGAGAAAACTATCCAGTCCGCCGCGGATTTTTCTCTGGATCCCGGAGGAAGAATCTGAAGGTTTCCCTCAGGAGTTCTCCACCAGTCCGCCACTCTAAGTTGAACTCTGGAAGGATCTTCACCACGATTATGGATAGTAAGTGCGGACGAACCCGAGTTTCCCGGAGCAACCTTCAACCTCAACGACAGAGGTCTGACGCTTACCTCAGCGTTCGTAACCGGAACAAAAATTAAGATCAAAGCCAGAACCAGCAAATAAATTAAATTTTTATGGCTCACTTTATCAAACTCCTGTCTTCGGATTTCGATTTCTTATTTTATTCAATCAAATATTTGAAACAAGGATAATATTGATAGATATCGAGCAGGAATCTGGGAGGTTTGTACTTGCAGCCCGGGCCAAATCTAAATATGTCTGAAAGGTTACCGAACTGGCGTCGCTGGGCCCATTCAAACCTGTGGGGCTATTGGCGCTTTTGCTCAAATACTCTCCCGCAGCGGTGGTCGAGCAAGCAGTTGACGTCCCGCCCTGATTTTCTATCCAG
>JAGXLB010000167.1:3995-5518 GCA_018334915.1 Candidatus Bipolaricaulota bacterium | reverse complement strand
TCTGAACTGGACTCGGAATCAGGGATAGATCTAGAAAAAGTATCCGACGATTTTTTGAGCTTAATTAGTATAGAAGGCAATAAAAGTGATTTTTAGAAGAGGTTAAAGTACAGAGTATAGTTAAAAAGTTCAAAGTTAAATCTCATATTTTCCACTGCAAACGGGAAAAAAATGGAAAAAAATATAACTAAATTTCGATTAAAGACCTTCCTGGTCTTCTTTTCTTTCCTCCTGGTTATTGCTATTTCTCTTTCAATGCCAGCGTATGCTGATAAAGAACAAACCCCTTCTTGCACTTGTCCAAAAGGGGACACAAGCTCCTGCCCAAATGATACAACACTTCCCGTCACAACAACTACTATTTGGATCGAGGGGAATCCGAATAATTATACAATAAGCGGAGGCCCAAATGATGGTGAAAGCTATAATCCCGGTACTGACACTATAGAAGGAACAACGGGAAATGACCTTATAATTGGTTCAAAGAAAGGTGATATAATAGAAGGGAAGGGTGGAAATGACATTATTTGTGGCGATCCTGACAAGAACACTGGTGAAGGTAGCGGTGGTGGTGGCGCAGGAGAAGATGAAATATATGGTGGTTCCGGGCATGACTATATTTGTGGAGGAAACAACGATGATGAATTATATGGAAACGAGGGGGACGATATAATTGAAGGCAACAACGGAAAAGATACGATTGACGGTGGGCCGGGTAATGATTGCTTATACGGGAACAATGCCAAGGACGAGATAGGGGGTGGATCAGGAGATAACTATATTGACGGTGGCAGAGGCAAAGACGATTGTTATGAGGCAGATGACATCATTAATTGCGAGGAAGGAACGACCCCCAACATCAAGCTTGAGAAAAAGACTGGATTACAGGGCGATACAGGGTCTTTCAAAGAAGCTGATGATCCCCCGGGACCTATGATAGAGACTGGTGAAATTATAGAGTGGAAATACGAAGCTACGAATGAAGGCAACGTGGGAGTTGACAACGTTACCGTTGTTGACAATATGGGCGATGACACTACTAACGACAAGGAAATTTGTAACGTTAACCTAGACCCAGGTGCCTCCACTACCTGTAAATATTCAGATGAGTACGAGGCGGCTACAGCTCAAATCGGCCAGTATTCAAACGAAGCCGAAGCGACTTATGACTACGGAGGCAGCACTTACAGTGTTACGGATCCCAGCCACTATTTTGGAATAGATTTTTCCGTTAGTCAGTCGGTATTAGAGGCTGAGATAACCCAGGAAGATGACCTGGATCAGTGGAACTCGGGAACCGTTAGCAGCATACAGTTCAAACCAACCTCCGGTACTTACTCCCATTCTTTTGAAGTGACCTTTGCCTATCCTGACGGTTATGACGTAAAAGTGGATTATACAGTTGAGTTAGGGGATGCAAGTCCCTCGTCTTTAACAAACGACCCGCTTATTCTGGACAGTACAAGTTACAATGACTCTGGCGGCATCGACGAATATATACCGAGAGCTGGAGAGGGAACGCT
>JAGXLB010000167.1:0-3341 GCA_018334915.1 Candidatus Bipolaricaulota bacterium | reverse complement strand
CTGGAACCGGGCGAGAGACGGGAGGTCTCGGTAGAGTTAGCGGTTCCAGAAGACACGTCGGGAGATCACTGGGCCCTGATTTTGGCCTCCGAGGAGCCTCAACCGGTAGAAGAAGATCAACCCGTGACGACCAGAATCTCCGTTAGCTACGCAATAAAAATTTTGCAGAAAGATCCCCGCAATAGGACCAAGAGCGCAAAAATTACCAATATAGAACTCGAAGAAAGTTCTCCTTTAAAATTATCCGTGAATTATGAAAACAACGGTACGGCTCATTTACAGACCACTGGCCGGGTGGAGATACGAGATATTCAGGGTGAAACAATCAAAGAATTCGAAATTGATAAATTCCCCACACTACCCGGTGAAAAACGTATAATAACAGTAAAGGAGGAAGAAGCCGGAGGCAGTTTAGAGTCGGGCCAATATTATCAAGCAATAGCGACAATGGATTTTGGCGGTGATCGCTTGATCCAGGGCGGGCTGCCTATTGAGGTCCCTGGAAGCGACGCTGAAGAGGCAACTAACTGACTCCTGAACTGCTAGATCGTCAGAATAGGAAACTCGACCGATCCAATAAGGAGGCCTATTTAACCTTCATTATTAATTCCATAACACTGCCCGAATTACACCTATTGAACGTACAAACCTCACCTTGTAATATATCCGAACTTCATTTATCCAGTGCCAGTTTTAAGCTAAAATATTAATTTAGTGACGATTGTGTTTAAGTGAATCCTCTAAAAATCCCGAGTCCTGGTAAAAGTTATGGAAAGAAATTATATATACCGATCACTCCTATTTTCGGCATTATTTGTTTGTTTCTTCCTTGTGACTTTCATCTCAAGTACCCAGGCCAGGGCCTCGGATGTATCTATTTCCGCTACCGACCTTAAAATAGCCGAGCCGGGAGAGCTTGTAACCCACGTTTTTACGGTAGAGAACGAAGGATCGTCTTCGGATACCTACGAGCTCACTCTGGAACTACCGGAAGGCTGGACCAGTCTCCCCGTGACGGACCAGGTCAGTCTGGCCCCCGACGAGAACAAGCCAGTTTTTGTGAATATAAACGTGCCCGAAAGCGCGAAGGCGGGGAAGTACGAGATAACGATGGCTGCGGAATCGACGACTGGAACGGAAAAAGCCACCACGACCGCCTATATCCAGGTAAAGTCGGTACCGAGCGTTGAAGTAGACTGGGTGGTAGAACCGCCTCGAGTAGGACCGGGTGGTTCGGGCGAAGGAAGAATCGAGATAACGAATACCGGTAACCTGACGGATACCTACGAAATCGAGATAACCGTGGAGGAAAACTGGGACTATACGGTGGAAAAGGAAAAAGTCCAGCTTCTGCCAGGCCAATCCAGGACCATAAACATCTATTTTTCGGTACCTGATGGGGCCAGATCCGGTGAAAGGTATAGAGTCGAAATTGCTCTGACCTCGACCAAAAGGCCGGAACTTGAAAAGACTCTTACGAGTACAGGGAGCCTTGCTCCTCCTCCGCCGGAAAAAGTTCCCGATGCTCTATACCCGACGTGGGATACCACCTTCGACACGAGCGTAAATCAACAGGGTGACCCGACATTCTACTTTGGTGGAAGGGGAGACATCCCCACCGTGGGCGAGGTTTCTTCCAGTCTCAGTTTTGATATCGAAGGGTTCGATGGGGGTAGCCTCCGCGTTATGAAGGAAAATTGGGGGTTTTCACTCGATAGTTCCTCGATATCCGGCTCTTATCTGGGGGTAAGTGGTAGTCCTCTGTTCATCGGTGATTTTAGTGAATCCAGAGGAAGAGTACTATTCACGGAAGAGGCAAAGGCAATTTCCCTGGAACAGGAAGGGGAGTACTGGGACGTTCGAGGGGTTCTGGGGACCGAAGAAGAGGAGTTTTCTTTTGCCGAACTTCAGGGGGTTTACGAGTTCGGCCCCGGGCAGGTGCTGGACGGGTTGATCACCACGGCGGAATCAGGCGGCGAGTCCGGCACGATAATAGAGGCCGGACTATTGCTGGCAAAAGAGCGTATCGAGATGTATCCGTCCTTCGTGAAGGTCTATTCCGGTTATCCAAACCAGCTCCCGAGCCAGGAGTACGGCGTGGACGTGGACTGGGAGGAAGAGGAATTCACCTCGAATTTTAACTGGGATTACAGCAGAACCAGAATCGGAGAAGGGACAAATAGTTATCACAGCAGCGACAATAGCTTCTCCGCATCGACTTCGATAGACCTGGGAGAAGAACTTGATTCGAACTTTTCTTTGAGCTGGACGGAGAGGACCAGCGACGACGAACCCCAGACCACCGACCTGGTTTCCCGGACTTTTTCGGGCTCCCTGAGCGGCGGGGAGACCTTTGGATGGTCAATTGGAGGTAGGTTCACCGAAACCCGTGACAGGGCAGTGGATACGAAGGTAAATACTCAGTCGATAAACGCCGGTCTCGATTTCGAGCTGCATGAATCCGAACACACGATTAGTACTTCATTCAACCGGACTTCCGGGCCCTTTTACGACAATTACAGCAATACTTTCACACTCACTTCGAGTTTTCCCGAGGTACCGCTTTCCCCGACGTTTTCTTTATCGAAGGGAAGTACTGACACCGTAGCCCGAATTAATGTCTCGGAAACAAGCGCAGAAGATCTTTCTATTAACCTGGCGTTTTCCAAATCACTTGCCCAGCAAGATAGTTTTTCACTTTCCTTTACTGCTTCCTTTCCGGGATTGTTCCGTTTTGCCGGTACCACGAAAGGTCAGGTAGAAGGCTGGATTTTCGTAGACGAAAACGGTAACGGTCGGAGGGACGAGGGAGAAGAAGGAGTGAGCAGGGCGTTACTTAGCCTGGATGGTCGGAGCGCTTTGAGTGGCGATTCCGGTAAATTTGCTTTCCCTCCCGTTTCGCCCGGCGAGTACGAGGTGGGGATCGAAGAAGTAGAAACGGGCTTGAAGCCGACTATCGAAACCCCGGTTTCTGTGCGGGTCGAAGCCGGAGAAAGACCGGTGGTAGAGATTCCTCTCCAGCCCCGCTCCTGGGTAAGGGGCCTGGTTTTTGATGATGAAAATCAGAATGGCAGACGTGACCAGGGTGAGTCGGGTATGGGTGGAATAGAGATATCAATAATGGGTAAGGGCGAGAAAATGTCCGTCCGTTCCGGGTCCAACGGGAGATTTGTGGCCAACCTGACGCCCGGCACATATCAGCTGGAGTTGCAGGAGGAAAGCCTGCCGGAAAGGTACGAGCCCACGACGCCGGCGAGGGTTAGCGTGAAAGCGGAGAAATACGGGCGAACCGAGGTGAAGTTCGGGGTCTACCAGAAACCCAGACCCGTTGAGGTTACCTT
>JAGXLB010000024.1 GCA_018334915.1 Candidatus Bipolaricaulota bacterium | reverse complement strand
CGGGCTTCCGGGCCGAGAAATTTCCGACTCGCGTGCTCAAACTGGTGCCTTCACGACGTTGGTTCTTAATTACAGGTAGCACGATGCATAAAGATTTGATCTCATTTGGTTATGGACATATCCCTCACCTGGAATTACCTGAAGCAAGCTCCAGGTAATTCCAGCCTCGGTCAGACATATGCGCCGCTTCGCTGGAATTTTCCCGGCCCGGAGCCCTTCTCTTGGATTTCAAAGAGCAGGTCGGGCTCCCACGCCCGACCGATTGGTCAGCAAAACCAGCTATCCTTTTTTGTAGCGGAAGTCTTTAGACTTCCAGTAGTCTGTATTCCGACTAGTAGTTTCGCTACCGACAGAGACACCCGGCTGCGGTTTTATCGAACAATTACCAGGGAACGGCCTTAGCCACTCTCAATACAACATAAAGGGCGACAGTATGCTAGTATGCTAGTCTCCCCCGCGGCGGCGCCCGGCCGGTATCTGATTTCTTTAAAGCTGTGGGGGGTCAGGGATTTCTGGTCCCAGGAGTGAGTAATTTATTTCTTCTTCTGGAAGAAGCCTTTGAGCTACGCTCTGGATATCGTTCCGGGTCACGTTTTCAATTTTATCGACTACTTCTCCTACCGAGAGGAAGTCGTTTTCGTGAAGTGCCGTAATACCGATCCGGCTCATTAGTGCCCGGTTGTTTTCGAGACCCAGCACAAGGTTGCCCTTGGTCTTCTTCTTGGCAAGCTCCAGTTCTTCTTCCGATACCTGTTCCGCTTTAATTCGTTCGAATTCCTTTAGCACGAGATTGAGAAAACGGTCGAGGTTTTGAGGCGCAATCGCCCCGTAGACGAAGAAAAGTCCTGTATCGAAATAGTACTGGGTGCTGCTGGTAACCTGGTAGGCCAGACCTCGATCCTTCCTGATCTTCCTGAACAAGCGAGAACTCATGCCCTGGCCTAATATTACGTTGAGCATCTCCAGCGGGAACCTGTCCTCGTCCTTCTTTGCCAGCCCCTCGGTACCTATCACACAGTGAAGTTGATTTATATCACGCCAGTCATGTTTGTGTCTAATTCCCGGCTGGCCCGAATTACCCTCGCGACTGTTTGCCGGATTGCCCCCGTTTTCTTGATCGGAACGAGGAATCAATCCTTTAATAGATCTGGAGGAAGTTTCAATAAGATCGCTCATGGTCAGATTTCCGGCGGCAGTTATCATTATCTCGTCTGCCTTCTGGAGCGAGCTAAATCGATCGAGAACTTCCTCCCTGGTTAGCCGGGTTAGGGTATCTTCAAGTCCTCGGACGGGCAAAGAAAGTCCCGAGCTGTCGCCCCAGATGGTTTCCTCGAGCAATCTTATGGCTTCCGATTGGTGATCGTCGTGGGATGACCGAATTTCTTCCAGAACTACGTCCTTCTCCAGCTCTAAGTCCTCCTCTCTAAATAGGGAATTAAAGGCGAGATCGGTAAGGATGTCTATTCCTCTGGAAAGAGATTCGGGCAGAAGCCTCAGCGATAAGAGGAGAAATTCCCGACCAGTACTGCCGTTTATGTGTCCCCCGAGACGATCGACATCGCTGGTAATCTGGTAGGAGGTTCTGTTTTTCGTTCCCCGGAATAGTAAATGTTCTATTAAATGGGTGATACCGCTACTGGTTTGAGTTTCGTCCCGACTGCCCGATTTGAACCACAGCCCAAGAGAAATGGACTTTGAATCTGGTTCCTCCTGACCGATTATCTCAATCCCGTTATCGAGTTCTCTCCGGTAACAGCCGGGAAATAGTTCCATATTTAGGAAGTTAATCTAGTTTTTCTCGATTAACCTGAACTGATATCTATCCTTCTCGTCTATATTTATTAATTCGACTTTGACCCTGTCTCCGGGCTCCACGACGTCCTGGACGTTCTTTACGTAGTCTCGAGATAGCTCGGATATGTGAATTAGTCCGGTTTCTCCACCGGGAGTTTCGATAAATGCCCCAAAGTCAGCCGTTTTGGTTATTTCCGCGTCAGTTACATCGCCGACTTCAAGATCGTCTTTAGGTTCCCCAATTCGCTTCAAGTCAAGCCTTCCCTGGTCGTCGTGACCGATTACTTTGACGCGCATCTCTTCGCCAACGTCAGTTATGTCTTCCACGTTATCCACGTAACCGTCGGAGAGCTTGGATATATGGACCAAACCTTCCGATTTATTGGGAAGCTGGACAAAAGCTCCGAAGTCTTCAACCCTGACTACCTCACCGACGAACTCCTCGCCGGGTTCTACTTCCCGGGTCATGTCTTCGATCATTTGCTTTGCCTTTTCGACTCCTTCTCTGTCGACCCCGGATAGTTTTACAGTTCCGTCGTCGTCTATGTCGATTTCCGTCTCCGTTTCCTCGGTAAGGTCCCTAATCGTCCTGCCACCCGGACCTATTACTGTGCCTATCTCGTCTTCGTCGATATTGAACACTTCCATGACCGGCGCGTATTTGGAGACCTCTCCTCGGGGCTCGGAAATTGCCTTATCCATCTTGTCCAGAACTTCCAGCCTGGCTTCATAGGCGCGATCCATAGCTTCTCTCATGATCTCTTCCGTGATTCCTCCTACCTTGACGTCCAACTGAAAGGCAGTTACGCCGTCTCTGGTTCCCGTGACTTTGAAGTCCATGTCGCCAAAGTGATCTTCTTTTCCCATGATGTCCGTTAGTATCCTGTATTCGCCGCCTTCTTCCATCAATCCAACTCCAATACCGGCTACCGGTTTTTCAATCGGCACGCCGGAATCCATCAGAGCAAGTGACCCGCTGCAAACTGTAGCCATGGAAGATGAACCGTTCGATTCCAGGACCTCCGAGACCACTCTTATAATGTACGGGAATTCCTCTTCGTCCGGAAGTACAGGGCTCAATGCTGTTTCAGCTAGATGACCGTGTCCCTTTTCTCTTCTTCCGGGTCCACTCATGTATCCTGCTTCTCCAACGGAATAAGGTGGGAAATTGTAGTGGAGCATGAATCTTTTGCTTCCCTCTGCTACCATTCCATCTATCCGCTGCTCATCCTGTTTCGTCGTGCCAAGGGTTGCCGTTCCCAGGCTCTGAGTTTCGCCTCGGGTGAATAAGCTTGAGCCGTGTGCCCTGTCCAGGAGTCCTACTTCCACGTTGATTGGACGTATTTCGTCAGGCTTCCGTCCGTCGATCCTGACTCCTTCTTTAACCGTCTTCCGTCGCGCAAATTTCTTGTATTCCTCGTCGATAGTATCTTCTACCTTGTTTACGTTAGCTTCTTCAAGGTCTTCGTCTTCCAGTATTTTCTCTTTGATCTCTTCCTTAATTTCGTCTACTCGTTCCTCCCTCTCCAGCTTATTCTCTATTCCTAATAAATCCGGAAGGTATTCTTTTATCTGGTTGGCTGTTTTCTTTTCGATTTCATCTCTTTCCTTGCTCTTGGAGCTATTGACCTGGGTTTCCGTTTCAGTAAATTTTAATTGAAATTCAACCAGTTGTTTTATCCTCTCGTGAGCAAAGTTTACTGCCTCTATTACGTCTTCTTCAGCGACTTCTTCCATGCCTCCTTCTACCATAGTAACTGCGTCGCCCGTTCCAGCTACTGTTATTTCAAGGTCGCTTTCTTCACGTTGTTCAGCCGTTGGGTTAAGGATAAATTCTCCGTCAACCCGCCCCACATCTACACCCGCAATTGGCCCCTGGAAGGGCATATCTGACAGTGTGAGTGCGGCTGAAGCACCGATCATGCCAGCTATCCCGGGTGAGTAATCCTCACTTGCGGATAAGACTGTTACGACGATATGTAATTCTTCCATGAACTCGTCCGGAAAAAGTGGTCTGATCGGGCGGTCTATCATTCGTGCGTTCAATACTGCCTTGTCAGACGGCCTACCTTCCCGTTTAATAAATCCTCCCGGGATCTTACCTCCGGCGTAGAACTTTTCTTCATAGTCAACCCGGAGAGGGAAATAAGGTTTGTCACTTTCTCCTCCGGAAGTTGCCGTGACAAGTACCTTAGTGTCGCCAAGACTGGATACAACAGAACCGTCTGCCTGTCGGGCCATCTTACCAGTTTCAAGATTAAATATACTTTCGTCTATTTCTGTTTCCAGCTGTTTATACATTTTTACACCTCGTAGCGCTAATTACTTTCTAAAGTTTCCTCATTCTTATGTTTAATTCTTTTTTCAGTTTTTCGTAAGTTTCCGGTTCTTCTGTTTCTAAATATTCCAAAAAGTTTTTCCTCTTTCCTACCATTTGCAATAGCCCCCGGCGCGAATGGTGGTCCGAGGGGTGTTCTCTTAAATGTTCCGTTAAATCGTTAATTTTTTTTGTCAAAATTGCTACCTGTACAGGTGCAGAACCCGTGTCTTCCGAATGTTTGCCGTACTTTTCTATTAACTCCTGTTTTTCTTCTTTCGTGATTGACATAAAATTATCACTCCTATCCCCTGACCCCCAGGGCATCTGCTCCGGGAGCCGGTTGTTTTTGATTAACCTTCTTTTTTGATTTTACCGTACTTTTTGCCGATTTTATTAACCTTGTTTATTATTTTCTCTTCGTCTATACCGTTTATATTTCCTTCTTCCATAACCATATTTCCGTCCACCATCATCATATCTACGTCGCTGACTTTTCCGGAGTATACGAGATTAGAAACTGTATTGTACTCCGGAGTCCAGTGAGGTGCATCCCTGGTCAGTCCGATTAAATCGGCCCGGTTGCCTTCTTTTATTCTGCCAAGATTTAATAGGCCGAACTGGTCCACCGGTTCTCCGGTGGCCAGGGCGAGCGTGTCTCCAGCACTTAAAGCAGTGGGATCGTTCGTCTTTAATTTCGCCAGAAAAGCGGCCTGTCTCATTTCCCCAAAAGCATCCAGATCGTTATTTGTACCAGGACCGTCAGTCCCCAGGAGGACATTTACTCCGCGATTTCTAAGTTCATTTATCGGGGCGGCGCCGGAAGAAAGTTTCATATTGCTTGAAGGGTTGTGAGCTACTACGACGTCATTTTTTTCAAGTATTTCCATGTCCTCGTTATTTATATGGACGCAATGGGCAGCCAGTACCTCGTTTTCCAGAACACCCAGACTTTCGAGCCGTTCCACGGGGGAAACTCCAAATTCTTCGAAGGAATCCTCGACTTCCCTTTTCGTCTCTGATATGTGAGTATGGATCGGGATCCCTTTTCTTTCAGCCATTTTTGAGACTTTTTTAAGCACACTGCTTCCACAGGTGTAGGGAGCATGCGGGCTAAGTGCGACTCTAATCCTGCCGTTTGCCTTTCCATCCCAGTCTTCAGCCAGGTCCAGGCCGGCCTGTAATTCTTCTCTTCCAGCCTGATCAAGTTCTTCAGCTATGAGACCGTAAGATATCAGGCCTCGTATTCCAGTTTCCTCGATTGCCCTGGCTGTCTGATCCATGTAGAAATACATATCCGCTATCGTAGTAGTGCCGGAATGGATTGCTTCGACTATTCCCAGTAAGGACGCCCAGTAAACTTCTTCGGGGGTAAGGTTTTCTTCCGCGGGCCAGATCCATTCGTTCAACCAGCTATCCAGTTCTATATCGTCGGCGTAGCCCCGAAAGATCGTCATCCCGAGATGGCTATGTGCGTTGACAAAACCGGGTAAGAGTAACCTCCCGTCTCCCTGAATTGTTCTGTCGGCGGAAATAGAATTTTCCCGGATATCTTCCGGAATAATATTCTCTATTCTATTGTCCCGGACGATAACCGACCCACCTTTAATAGGAGACGAACTGGTGGAATTTAGGATATCAAAATTTTTCAGATGAATTTTCATAAATAACGGAGGGATTTACAAAAAATAATCCTTTCCCTGCTTTTCCCTTTTAAAATTAGAATTTTATTACTCTTTTACCTGCCAATAAACAGAAAACCAAAACGATTATACGCTATAGCCCCCCGGTCTGCAATTCCTCCTCTGTTTATGTTTCCCGGTAGAACTTCGACTGCTCGCAAACTTACCCAAAAGTCTTTTGAACTAAAGGTACCCCAGGTCCTCCATCCTTTCCGTTATCTCCTCGTTATCTTCGGTAGTCGCCGGTTCCTTGTAGAAATCTTTCGGCTCGTAGAATTCAGGGTCCTCCGGGGATATCTCGCCGATAACCTCTCCGTCCAGTTGTCTGGGTATTTTGTAGGAGCCGAGATTAAGAATTGTGGGAGCAAGGTCCATTATTGACGCGTCCCTATCTTCACTCTCAACTCCTTTACCGTAAGCCATCAGAATCCCGTCTCTCCGGTGGTGACCCGGGTGCAACTTCTTACTAAAAACACTGGAGTTGAAGAACATTATCGCGCCGTAACCGACGACGGATCCATAGCAGGAAGCTCCTTCAAGCGAGTTAAATAGAATATCCGGCGCCCCGTCTAGATATGGTCCGGAATAGAGTTCCTCCTTTGGTTTGACCCACTCGGCCAGTTTCTCTTCCGTTTCCGGCACTCTTATCTTTGAAAGTTTTTCCATGATTTCTTCCCTGATTCCCCCGTAATCATCGCCTTTTATGGGACCGGACTTCTCTCGATCCTCCAGGTTTAACCGGATGTGACCTATATGAGACCGCGAGTAAGCCATAGTTCTTCTCCAGTCTACGTCTTTTGAGGACAGGAAGAGAAAATTAAGGGCATCGTTCGTAGATAGGCCCGTAATCGGGTTGTCGACTATTCCGAGTTTTTTAGCAAAGGGGTAAATTATTTCTCCGATGGGCTGGGTGTTTTGTTCGGTGAAGCCGAGTTTGGCGAGCCTTCGTTTTATCCTCGTTCCCGGATTCTGGTTCAGGTTTAAGTATCCCTCGCTTTCAAGCCAGGTGTTGATGTTGAAAGTCTTTTTAACGGGCCCAAAGCCGTGGTCGGAGAGAATCATGAATACGGAATCGTCCGGAGCCATATCGATCAAATTACCTATCTCGTGATCCACCTCCTTAAAAACCTCCAGTCTGGGGTCCCAGTCCTCGGTAACTTCGTCCCACAGGAAGTGTTGAACCTGGTCAGTGGCAAAGAAATGGGTCATGACGACTTCGTCCGTTCCTCCTTTGAATTTTTCCCGATAGAGGTATCTGGTAGCCTTACTTCTGTCCCTGACTGCTTTCTTCAGTTCGGAGACCCATTCCCGGGGGTCCTTACCTCTCATGTATGGTTCTGGCAGGAATTTGTAGTCGGGTACCTCGTCCATTAGTTCGGGAAGGAGATCCTCGGGATAGGAACGGTTTTTGGCTGCTGAAGGAGTTAGGAATCCTGGTACCACGAAACCATTTACTTCCTCTGGCGGGTAAGTTACCGGAACGGAAAGAAGACCCACCCGTCCTCCCTGAGAGCTTATCTGTTTCCAGATGGTTTTCGTTTTTATCGAATTTCCGTTGATTACCTTACCCTTATAAGAATCGCTGAGATCCAGCCAGGTATAGATTCCGTGTTTGCCGGGATTTACACCTGTGTGAAATGACGACCAGGCCGGACCTGTTAGTGGTGGAAAAGTACTTTCCAGCTTGCCGGATAGACCCTGTCTTCTGATCTTGCTCAGGTTCTTCAGGTGTCCGTCGTCTATCCATTTATTTATTAACTTCGGACTTGCTCCGTCTAAAGCTATTAGAAATGTGGTCATTGTTTCCCCTTATCAATAATATCAATAGGATTAATTCAAACTAAACTACTTAATGGGCAATCGTAATCAAATGGGAAATTAGAAACTGCAAAAGTTGCAAACTAGAATTTACGCGCTAATTATTTATCCAAATAATGCTTATTCCTTCATAAATATCCTAAGCCTTTTAACCTTTTTTTTATTTCAATACTTTGGTTTGACTTTATTGATTCCTTGTAGAAGTCCTCCGGTTCGTAATATTCAGGATCCTCAGGTGCAATTTCTCTGATTACTTTACCATCCATTTGCTTTGGTACCTTAAAAGAGTTCAAGTTCAGAATTGTCGGAGCCAGATCTATCAGGGAAGCATCAAGTTTATCTTTTTTGACTCCTTTACCATATGCCATTAAAATTCCATTTCTTCTATGGTGGCCCAGGTTAAAATTCTTGCTGAAGATGGATGAATTGTAAAACATTATAGCTCCATAGCCAAGAATTGACCCATGGGAGTTTGTCCCTTCAAGAGAATTAAACAAAATGTCTGGCGCCTCCCCCAGATAGGGACCGGAATAGATTTCTTCTTTGGGTTTGATCCAATCAACCAACTTTTCATTCGTGTTAGGAACCTTTATTTCGGATAGTTGTTCAATAATCGCTTCCCTCAGATTATAGTAATCATCTTCGTTTACGATCCCACTCTTTTCTCGACTTGATAGGTTGATGCGTATATTGCCTATATCGGATCTAGAATAGGCTAAAGTCTCTTTCCAATTTACATTCTGAGAGGACAAAAAAAGAGCGTTTAATATCTTGTTGGTGGGTACACCCATCGTCGGGTTTTCTAGTAAATTTAACCTTCTTGCTATTGCATAGAAGAATTCACCTAATGGTTGCAGGTTTTGCTCAGTAAAACCTAGTTTTGTTAGTCCCTGTTTTATTTTAGCTCGTATACCCCCTTTTAACTTTAAATATCCCTTGGATTTTAGCCAATTGTTAATGTTAAAGGTGTCAGTAAAAGGTCCAAAACCGTGGTCAGACAAGACGATAAATACTGAATCTTGGGGTGCCAGGTCAATGGTTTTTCCAATCTCCCTATCCACCTGTTTAAAAACCTCCAGCCTGGGATCGTAGCCATTTGCTCCCTTGTTCCATAAAAAATGTTGTACCCTGTCCGTCTCTACAAAATGAGTCATAAATACTTCTTCTGAGGATTTGCCAAAGTAGTTTTTGTACAAATATCTGGCTGCTGACCCTCTATTTCTTACAGCTTTTTTCAACCCTGTGACCCAGTCCCTGGGGTTTTGCCCCATAAGTAAAGGTTCGAGTGTATACTTGAAGTCTGGAATTACATCATTTAATTCCGAAAATAATTCTTTGGGATGCGAACGGTCGGATCCTGAGGATGGGGTCAAAAAGCCAGGTATTATTAGGCCATCTACTCGTTCTGGTGGATAGGTAACTGGTACTGAGACAAGACCTACTCGCCCCCCTTTGGCGCTTATTTGTTTCCAAATAGTTTTCGTTTTTATCGAGTTTCTATTTATCAAATTCCCTTCATAGGAGTCGGATACGTCAATCCAATTAAATACTCCGTGTTTACCGGGGTTGACTCCCGTATGAAAAGAAGACCAGGCCGGCCCGGTTAGCGGGGGAAAAGTACTTTTTAACTTACCCGAAACCCCTGCTTGGCTAATCTTCTTTAAGTTGGTGAGGTGGTTTTCCTTTATCCATTTATCGATGAGGTCGGGGCTTGCTCCATCAATTCCGAAAATAAAAGTCTTCATGACAAACTATTATAGTAGAGATCCTTATGGAGCGAAAGCGCGATTGAAGGATAACTTTATCTGAGTGAAACAAGTAACCTTTATGAAGAAAAACAGGAATTAAAATTCAAACCTTTACTGCTAGTTTTTTGCGCTAATTTCTTCAGAATATAGCTCATAGTAATGATCAAGCAAGTTTTCCAGGTACGAGTCGTGATCGTATTGTTTGGCTACCTCGAGTGATCTTTCTCGATAGTCTTTGTACATTCTTTTGTTTTCTAGAGATCTTTTGATATTTTCTGCAAATTCCTCAACGGACTTACCTTTTAAATAATTGTCAGATAGAATGGCTTCGTACTCCGGGATATCCCTGAGCATAATTGGGAGACCACAAGCAGCCGCCTCCAAAATAACAAAGGGAAAATTTTCTTGGTAGGAAGGTAAAAAGAACAGATCCGCTGCATTATAATAGTTGGACATCTTTTCATAAGGGATTACTCCGGGGAAGATGACGTTTTCAGGAGCATTTTCAATCATTTTGTCCATCTGGCTACTGGCGGCCGAGAGTGGTCCATATATGTGACCACCGACCCATACGAACTCATAATCTTTCGATCTTTCTGCTACTTTTAAGAAATCTTCCAGTCCCTTCCTTGGTTGAAGTTGCCCAACAGCCATGACAATTTTGCTGTCAGGTTTCAAATTTACATCGTTACGAATTTCAGAACCCAAGTCAGGATCGGGATAAAATTTATCTGTATCCACACAATTTGGAAGTACCTTGACGGGACTTTCGACTCCGATAGAGTATAAGGTGTCTTTTACAAAAGGAGAAACTGCAAGTACTAAGTCCGCTAAATTGTAAACATACCGTAGATATTTGGTTCCCAGGGGTTTCCACAGGTTTCCGGCGACAATACTCCCTACAAAAGATCTGGGTACCACGTGAGCAGAAACTATAGTTTTTCCCTGGTTTTTATGCGCGGCCCATATATATTTTGGACCAATGCTATGAAAGTGGACTATATCCGCTCTTTTGTTAGAAGATCTGACAAGTTGGACGTTACTGGTTTCTCTTAATACCTTTAAGGTCTCCCGGTATGCGGTCCAAACCCCGTTTGCAGTACCAACAAATCCTTCTAATTCTACATTTACTTGAAGATTTCTGCCTTTCTTGTTTCTCATAAATGCTTGGTACAATCTCCTTAATTGTCCTTTATACATTAAAAGGGCTACTGTAAATACTCAAGCGCATGTTGATATGAGAAAACCCGCCCCTGGATGGTTAAGTTTTCAGAATGAAGTGAAATTATGCAACCGAAAAAGATAAAAAAGAGTAAAAAGAAAAACAACTTAGTAATCCCGACATGTTTTCGGCAACAAATAGTATCCTGAAAAGGACCGTTGATAGACTGAGAAGAAGAAATTCTAGTCTTCAGGCTGAGAAGTTACTATTTCGACATCCCAAACTTTTCGTTAATTTGAGAGAAATCGACGAAGTAAATTGCAGATTTCGGTTGAAGTTACTGGCTTCCCGATGGCTATAATCCAGAGCTCTGAGATTTATAAATACACTTCAGGTAATTGATCGAGGGGGTGTTTTCTGGTCAAGTTATCTACCTCCGTACCTGAGACTAATTGACCGACGTTTTCAACCTTTGGTCTCCACCTCTGTAATTATTGATTTCTCTATCGTTTGGTACGTCCTTTCAACCGTACGTTAAATGACGATGGCTCGAGAAGTGAACCACTACGTGATCTTCGTTATTTATATTTTAAAGGGTGTCAGTGTAATTTCCTGTTTCATTAACACTTCCTTTAATGGCTATCCAGAATAATAACCGCCACCGGCTTTTATCTTAACGTAAATCGGATCATTGAATTAAAGAGAATAAAACCCATTCGATTAAGTTTACTAGATTGTTCGCGCAGAGTAATTTTAAGATAGTTGGATTTGTTATTTATGACGGTTCAGAAATCCCTAAAAAGAGTCCCACCACTAAAAGCAAACTACCTCCGAAGAACAGGACTGCGAATATCCCAAAATGATCTGCCAGTAGACCAAATATCGGAGCAATTACAATTCCAGCAATCGATCGGAGCTGGGAGTGAACTGAAAGTACCGTCGCCCGCTCCTTACTCTGGATTCTGGTGCCAAGAAATCCGACGACCATTGGTTTTCTGAGGTTGTAGAGAGTGTAGAAGAGCAGAAATGAGACGACCGGTATCAGAAGTGAGTCAACCAACACTCCAACCCCGGCGACGAAAAACAGGGTGACGTCCGCCCAGAGCAGCCTGTTGAGCGATCGGGCGATGCTTCCGACCCGCTCCATTAACCCTGCTGACTTCCTCGAAGAAACAAAACTGTTCAGGTAGATAAAGAAGTAGACTATCCCCACAAGGATGGAGGTTCGACTCTGTCCGTCTTCTATGGTCAATAAAACCGGCAAAGCCAATGCCTGTGTTTTGATTATCGGCTGGAGATAGTCCTTGCCGATCTTGAACAGCGAATCGAATATCGAAGCGTTGACGAGCACCTTTCCCATTTCCTCGGTAGAGAATATCGACTCGAAGCTGGACTTAAACTGCCCTGCCATGCGGCTGAATGAAAGGGAAGAGTTCGATAGTTCGCCGTCGAGCTCCTTCGGATAAGTCAGCATGAGCAGCAAGTCGAGACTGTAAGGTAATAACGTGGCGAGAAAAACTACGTTGTAGTTCCCCCGGGTAAACACGATAACCGCGGCCAGAAGCGCGGAAAGGGCAGAACCGAGCCGGGAAGCGGATCTAGTCTTTCCGTAATAGCTGACCTGTTGGTCCCTCATTCCTTTAATATCCAAGTATTCCATGATCATCGATTTGTGTGTCCCCGACCGGAAGGCTTCCCCACTCGCGAACAGGACCATCGCCGGAATAAACAGGAGAAAGTTAGAAAAGAAGTAGAATACTAAAAAGGAAAAAATGTACGAACTGAAGGAGAATACCATAGCTCTTCTTCTCCCAGTGAGGTCGGCGATAGCACCGGATGGAATCTCAAAAAGATTGACGAATACTTCCCTTATAGCTATGAGGACCCCAATTTGGAAGAAGGATAGGCCGGTCTCGAGGAAGAAGAGATATAAGAACGGCTCGAAAAACCGAAGGTTTTTTAGGAAGCCGTAGGCGGAGAATTTGAGCAGCATTTTACGTTCTTCGTCTATCACTGTCTACCACATCTAATTGTCACTTACCGTCCTGGAATGGATCAGAGATTACTGGTTTACAATTAATTGCTTAGCCTGAAGAGAAATCATTTAGGGGGATTCAGCTCCGGGAAGTTTGCTAACCACCTTAATTGCGTGCATTAGATCTGTCCGTGTAATTATTCCGACCATCTGACCGGACTCCCCGGTAACAACCAATCTACCCAGGTCATTTTGGTTCATCCTGTGGAAAGCCTCGCTGGCCGAACTATTTTCACCTATGGTAATTACTTTCGAAGTTAAAATATTCTCTACTGATTCCTCCGGGTTATCCGTCTTATTCAAGTCTTCCAGGGTGACTATACCTATAATCTCCCCGTCTTCGACTACGGGATAGCCGAGGTGGTGTTTATTCATCATTAGCTCTTTCAACTCCGAGATCGGCGTATCAGGACTGACCGTAACTACCTCTTCGGACATCAGATCGCTTGTCTTCAACCCCTCCAGGGCTCTATTGAGCACCATTTCCTGGAACTCCGAAGTTACTCCAATGTAGATGAAGAATGCTATGACGATTAAGAACAGGTTTAATACCAATAGACCGTAAATACCCATCACTACGGCGAGGAACTTGCTTATCCGGGTGGAGATTTCTGTCGCTCTGTAGTGGGAGATCCTTAACGAGAGGAGCGAACGCAGTATCCTTCCTCCATCCAGCGGTAAGGCGGGGAGCAAATTAAATATTCCTACCGCGACGTTCACGTAAAACAGAAATCCCAGCAAGAATCTTGGAACTGCCTGAGCGGGGTCAAGGACGGTAAGGAGGAGCCAGAAAATTCCACCGAGAATGAAACTGGTCACCGGACCGGCCAGGGCCATTTTCGCTTCTTCGCCAGGCCGGGTAGGTACCTCCTCCAGCTGAGCAACACCGCCGAGAACGTAGAGGGTTATGTTCTCAATTTTTACGCCGTAGCGCATTGCAAAAATGGAATGACCGAGTTCGTGGATGGTTACACCAACGAAAAGTGCTAAAGCGGCGAAGAGTCCAACAAAAAAGGCGTTCGGTCCCTGTGTTATTGCAGCCGGGTCAATCCCCAGCCCCAGAATTTCGATGTAAACATCAATTTGTCTGCCTATAATCCAGGCGAGTAAAGGGAGAAAGATTAGAAAAGATATGTTCAATTCGATCGGAATCCCAAGTATGTCGAATGGCAACCGATAGTTTGTTTTCATGGTACTCACCCCGGCGGAGGGAAATTATAACTTGGCTAGGTGAATTTCTAATTACCCCGACTTTAATGAATTATACCTGAGCTGAACGAGTCTACAACATAGTTCTTTCACCATTTATCCCACTAACCACATGCCGCTTACCCGGATGGATTGAATACGATCGATTCACCAATCAGGAAGTGCTCGGGGGGGGTTGGGGCCAATTTAGTAAATAATTCTACACTTCTCCAACCATGACGCCGAATCTGGAGGAATGGGGCTATCGAGGCAGCTAAATTTTTAAGGGGTTGGTCCGAGGTCCCGCTCGACTCGGACCGAAACTTAGGTATAATTGAACAAATGGGGGATAAAAGTGGATTTACGAGAAAAGAGGAACGCACTTCTCGAACTGGATCTTTGTGATCGGTGCCTGGGAAGGCAATTTGCGATGCTGGGTCACGGCCTCGAGAACTACGAAAGAGGCGCTATAGCGAGAACTGTCGAGAATCTGAAGGAAGATAGTTTCGTCGACCGGAACGTCCCGGAGACGGATCCAACTGGCGAGGAATGCCCTCTCTGCTGCGGTCTGTTCGAGAACCTGGAAGAATACGTGGACCAGGTAATTCGGGCGCTGGAACCGTACGAAATTAGGACGTTGCTTTTAGGGACCAGGCTGCCGGAGGAAATTGAGCGTGCCGAAGAGAAGATCTGGGAAGATTTCGGGAAAAAGAACGCGGAACCGACCAAGACTGAACTAAACAGGCTGGTAGGTAGAAAAGTTCAGACCAGGCTGGGGGTCGAAGCTGACTTCAAAAGACCCGACGTGAATGCCATACTGGACCTGAGAGATGATAGAGTCGAACTCCAGGTGAATTCTTCTTTTTTCCACGCTAAATACAACAAGTACGTCCGGGGGATACCCCAGACCGTCTGGTACTGCAAGGAATGTGGAGGTCGAGGCTGCGCGAAATGCGACTACACCGGTAAAAAGTACCAGGAATCCGTGCAAGAAATTATCCAGGAAAGGTTCCTGAAATCGGCTGATGCGAAGGAAGCGACTTTTCACGGAGCTGGAAGGGAAGATGTTGATGCTCGATGTTTTGGTAGAAGGGAGTTCGTGCTCGAACTCCACGACCCCCGAAAACGATCGCTGGCCCTCGAGGATATTCAGGAAAAACTAAATAGGTCCCAGGCCAAGGTAGAACTTTTTGGGGTAAAAGAGACCTCCAAAGATAAAGTGAAAGAAATAAAGGAAAAGAAGGCCGACAAAACGTATCGTGCCGTGGTTAGGCTCTCTGGAGATATATCGGAAGCGAGAATGGATAAGATCTCTGAAGTCCAGGGAACCATCGACCAGAGGACGCCAAAGAGGGTGGTTCACCGAAGAGCCGATCTGGTAAGGGAGAGGAAGGTATACTGGATTCACGCTGAAGAGTTATGCCGGGGGGTACTAGATATTACGATCAAGGCTGAAGCCGGGACTTATATTAAAGAGCTTATTTCTGGAGATGACGGAAGGACCAAACCCAGCGTGGCCGGTCAATTAGGTTGTATGGCCCGATGTGAAAAGTTGGACGTCCTGGACATCGACTGAATCGGTTCTCCGGTTGTGGTTCCAGAAGGGACTAACTCTTGGTTTATGGCACCACGGCTGACGTGATAAGTTAAACCATTTCTGCCGGG
The DNA here is from genome assembly GCA_018334915.1 of Candidatus Bipolaricaulota bacterium. Lineage (GTDB taxonomy): Bacteria > Bipolaricaulota > Bipolaricaulia > M55B111 > M55B111 > JAGXLP01. Next base: position 5,679 of record JAGXLB010000024.1, on the reverse strand, counting down.
TAAACCGTTTCTTGAAGATGGAAGGTAAATCCGGTATCAGTAATATAACCTTGAAGGTGGGAGTGGTAAATGTGAGCGAGAATAATCCCGTTCCAAAGATGAAGAAGAAGATGGAAGAGTCCGTCGAAACCCTGGAAGATGAAATGGCCCGGATACACGTGGGGCAGGCCAACCCGGCGATGATAGAGGATCTAAAAGTTGAGTATTACGGAACGGATACTCCTCTAAATCAGATTTCGAATATCTCTGCCCCGGAAAGTGGCCTTCTCGTCGTTCAACCGTACGACAGCAGTCAGATCGATTCGATCGAAAAGGCTATAATGGAGTCTGACCTTGGGTTGAACCCAAACAATGACGGGGAAATTATCAGGATTCCTATCCCTAAACTTTCCGGTGACAGGAGGGAAGAACTCGTAGAAGTTATTCAGGAAAAGGGAGAGGAAACCAAAATAACTCTGCGAAATATTCGTCGGGAAACGAATAAAGAAATCGAGGAACTTGAGGAAGAAGGAGAGATTACGGAGGACGACAAATACATGCTCGAGGACGAAGTAGACGACATAACTTCCTCATTGACCGACAGGGTGGATGAAATTGTGGAGAACAGGAGCAGCAAAGTCCGGGCCGTCTAGTCCCCTTTGAATTGACTCCCCCAGTTGGTAAAAATTTGAACGTTTGTAAGCGGTAGTGCGAAATTCTGTCAATTGAAGTATAGCCCTTTAAATCCCGGAATAAATAGTTGAGGGGGAGTAGGTCCGATCAATTTTTCCGAAGTATATCCGGTCAAACTAATTATCGTGTCCGGTTTTCTGATAGGCGAAGGACTGTTTTTTGGACTTGATAGCAGTTACGCTTTCGGTCTCTGGTTCGGTCTGGTTGTTTCCCTGATAATTAATTTTTTGCTGGTTTACCGAACCAGCGAACTGGTTGAGAATAGAGATAAAGACGATAAAATTGGCAGGCGAGTTTCTTTTCTTGCCATCGCCAGATATCTTTTCTACGCGCTGGCGCTGGCGGCCACTGCTCTGACAGAATTGCTTAATTTTTTTGCGACGGCTGGCGGGATTCTTTTACCTCTGGCCCTTCTCCAGTTAACAGTGGCGGCTAAAGAAACTCGCTTTGGAGGGTAAGATGATAGAACACATTGATAAAAAGCTGGTACTGCAGTTTGGTGATTCGCCGATATTTGGCCTGGACATAATCACGCTTTTTATGTCCTGGTTGGTTATGGCAATAATTATCGGCTTTGCCTGGTGGTTGAGACAGGGATTGAACCAGGACGTAGAAGAAGAGCCATCCGGCAGGCTGGTCGTTTTGGAGTCTTTAATCGAGTTGCTTGAGAAGCAATTTGCCAATGCCTTCGAGAGAGAGCGGCTGCAGGTTCAGCTCTTTTCATTTATTTCGACTCTATTTCTCTTTATTACTGTTTCGAACTGGATTTCTATTCTTCCCGGTCTTCCGTCTCCCACCCAGGATTTCAATATCCCCCTCAGTCTTGCCCTGCTGGTAGTATTTATTTCCCATTATTTTGGGATGAGGATTAACGGAACGGGAAGGTATCTGAAGTCGTTTACCGAGCCTTATCCCTTCATGTTACCGATGAATATAATCTCGGAGATATCGAAGCCGCTTTCTCACTCGTTCAGGCTTTACGGAAACGTCTTTGGCGGGGCGGTACTTATATCCGTATTGACCGCCAAGATGATTCCGTACATTTTGCCTGCATTTTTTCAGGCGTTTTACGGATTGTTTATTGGGGCCATTCAGGCCTTTGTATTCGCTTTACTGGCAGTCTCTTACATTAACGTAGCTGTAGAACAATAACTAAAATTCGAGGAGGTAAATTTAATGGAAGAAAGTATAGTAATGGCAGCTAAGTACCTAGCAGCTGGTTTTGCCATGGGAATTGGGTCGATTGGTGCCGCTTACGGTGAGGGTCAGGTCGCCTCGCACGCGATTGACGGAATGGCACGTCAGCCCGAGATGGAGGACAGTCTACTGAGGACCATGGTCATTGGTCAGGCTATTACCGAATCCACGGGTATTTATTCGCTAATCGTAGCAATTATGTTACTGTTGGTAGTTGATTAAGTCCTTTATTAGTTTGAGGTGAATTATGGGACTGGAATGGCAAAAAATCATCCAGAGTCTAAACCTGACAATAATAGCTAACTGGATTAACTTCGCAATTCTTGTCGCCGTTCTGTCCTGGCTCCTATTTCGTCCTGCAAAAGAGTTCATCCAGGAGAAACGGAAAAGAATAAAGTCCAGGATCGACAGCGCCCAGGAAAGGGAGAATACGGCTGAAGAACTCAAAACCCAGAGACAACAGGAACTTAAGGAAGCGAGAGAACGCAGGCAGGAGATAATCGAAGAAGCTGAGGAAAGGGCTGATAGGATAATTGATGATGCTCGAGAAGAAGCCGAGAACCAGGCAGCGAGGATAGTTGATCGGGCGAAAAAGGAAGCGGAACAGGAGAAGCGCGGGGTCCTGGAAGAACTGGAAGAACAGTACGTAGACCTGGCCATGATTGGAGCCGAAAGAGTGTTGAAGAGGGAGATTAGTCGGGAGGACCACGAGGAATTTCTCAACTCTCTATTCGAAGATATTCAGGATAAAGATCTCGACCTAGGATGAAATCAATAGAAGTAGCGGACAGGTACGCCCAGGCTGTGTACGAGCTAGGAAAAGAGGAAGGGATTCTTGACGTCCTCCAGTCAGATCTAAGAGAGGTTAATGAGCTAATAGATACAAACGACGAATTCTTCCCTTTTCTGATTCACCCTCTGGTTCCAAACCAGGAGAAGCGGGCACTCCTTGAGGAGGTTTTTGAGGACTCCCTGAGTCGAGAAGCGATGAACTTCCTGAAACTTCTCGTCGGGAAAGATAGGGAAGATTACATCCCGCTCATATACAAGAGGGTTAAGAAGATGAGAGCCGATCAGGACGAAATTGTCGAGGTGGAAGTCGCCTATCCCCCGAACTTCGACCGCGAGGAAGTAGTAAACCGGGTTGAAAAGAACCTCCGGAATATCCTGGACAGGGAAGTCTGGTTCACGGAAGTTACCGAAGACGAGGAACTTATTGGTGGCGTCCGGTTAAAGATCGGCGAACGTGTAATCGACGGATCGGTCCAGGGCAGGCTTGAAGGTTTGAGGCAGTTTGTATTAGGAGGATAAATACATGGTAGAGATGAGAAGCGACGAAATAACTGGTTTAATCAAGGAGCAGATAAAGCGTTATGATTACTCCCTTTCCATGGAAGAAGAGGGAGTTGTAGTCGAAGCCGGGGACGGTATAGCCCGAGTTTTTGGCCTCGAGAACGCGATGTCGATGGAAATTCTCGAATTTTCCGGCGGAGTTACCGGACTGGCGATGAACCTGGAAGCGGACAATATCGGGGCAATTCTTTTCGGGGATGTTGAAGAGGTTGAGGAAGGTGACGAAGTCAAGCGAACGGGCAGAATTCTCGAGACCAACGTCGGACCCGAACTGCAGGGCAGAGTTGTAAGCCCGCTCGGGGAGCCCCGGGACGGAAAGGGTCCTATTGGCTCAGACAGGACCAGGAACATAGAGATAAAGGCTCCGGGAGTAGTGAAAAGACGGCCTGTCGAAGTGCCGTTACAGACGGGTTACAAATCAATCGATGCCCTCACGCCGATAGGTAGAGGCCAGCGGGAGTTAATAATAGGAGACAGACGGACAGGGAAATCCGCGATAGCAATAGATACGATAATAAATCAGAAAGATTCCGACGTTCACTGTTTCTACGTGGCGATCGGCCAGAAGACGTCCGACGTCGCGAAAGTCGTCGATACTTTCCGGCAGTACGGGGCTATGGATTATACGACGGTAATAACGGCAGGAGCCGAGGATCCGACGCCAATGCAGTATATTGCACCCTACGCGGGAACGGCTATGGCGGAACACTATATGTACCAGGGAGATGATGCCTTCATAGTCTACGACGACCTTTCGAAGCACGCAGTCGCATACAGGGAAATTTCACTCTTACTTCGGCGCCCGCCCGGTCGTGAAGCTTATCCAGGAGATATTTTTTACACTCACTCACGGTTACTTGAGCGATCCGCCAAACTGAACGACGCCATGGGCGGGGGTTCGTTGACCGCTTTTCCGATGGTTGAAACGAAAGCGGGAGATATATCCGCGTACATTCCCACAAACGTAATATCGATTACCGACGGCCAGATTTACCTGGAATCCGACCTGTTCAACCAGGGATTTCGCCCGGCAATTAACGTCGGGGACTCCGTTTCTAGAGTTGGTGGTGCGGCTCAAAACGACGCAATGCAGGAAATTGCTGGTGAACTGAGGCTGGAGATGGCTCAGTACCGGGACCTGGAGGCATTTGCCGAGTTTGCCTCAGAGCTGGACGAAGAGTCCCAGGCTCAGCTTGCCCGGGGAGAAAGGGTCATGGAGATGCTGAAACAGGATCAATACCAGCCAATGCCCGTAGAGAAGCAGGCAGTTTCCCTTTACGCAGCGGTAAATGGTTATCTGGATGATTTAGACGTTGATAGAGTTAAGGAATACGAAAACTCGATGCTCGATCACGTTGAAGCCCACCATGAAAAAGTATTAACTGAACTCAAAGAAACGGCCGAATTGACTGAGGATACCGAAGAAGAGTTGAAAATGGCTCTGGCAGAGTTTGATGAGACCTTCAAGGGGGAAGAGGATGGCTCAGGTACGGGAGATTAAGAGCCGGATAGCCAACGTAAAGGATATCAAGCAGATTACCAAGGCAATGAACGCAATTGCCATGGCTAAGGTAACCCGGCTGAAAAAACAACTGAATGGTGCCCGACCTTATCAGGAAGTCATCAACTCCAAGCTCAAACTGCTGAGTAACCACGGTTCTAAAGAGGAAGTTGATGAAGAAGAGACCATAAGTTCTCTCCTTGAGCAAGGAGATGGCGATGCGATCGGACTTGCTGTTTTCAACTCGGATAGAGGCCTTTCCGGCAACTACACTGTTGATATTAACCGGTCGGCCAGGGATTTCGTTCGGTCAAAAGAAGCCGAGGTAAAGCTCTTCGCCGGAGGGGAGAAAGCTTCCACGTTCTTTCGTAAGTGGGACCAGCTCGAAACTAGCTGGGTCAACTTCTACGAGGAACCCGATTTCGAAGTAGCGGAGGCGATCGGGAATGAACTTCTGGACTACTTTATCTCCGGATCTATTGGAGAGTTATGGGTTATTTATATGAGATTCATTTCCGATCTGAGGCAGGAGCTGAAAATAGAAAAGGTTTTGCCTCTTTCTCCTGATGAAATGGGGAGTAAGTCCGAAATTGAGGGGAGCGAAAAAGATCGCGCCTCCCGGAGAGAGGAGGACTATCTGTTTGACCCCGACCAGGACGAAATTGTCTCGGGATTCCTGGAAGAGTGGTTTATGGAGAGAATATTTTGGATCATTTTGAATACGAAGGCAAGCGAAAACGCCATTCGGAGAAAGGCAATGCGGGACGCTACCGACAACGCCAACGAGCTAATCGATGACTTAACCCTGACTTATAACAAGGCACGTCAACAGGAGATAACGCGAGAAATAGCTGACATCATCGGAGGAGCGGAAGCCCTCCGTGAGGAGTAAGAGGCCCAACGAGGTGTAATCATGGTAGAAGAATTTGCAAGTAAAGGAAAGATAACGGATTCTC
>JAGXLB010000166.1 GCA_018334915.1 Candidatus Bipolaricaulota bacterium | reverse complement strand
GAGCTACTAGACCTCTTGTAGACGATGGTTGGATAGGACGAGCCCATCAAGTTGGTTATAGTGGTAAACGAGTTAAGCCGAAAATTTATATTGCCCTTGGAATTTCCGGACAATCGCAACACTTGGCCGGAATGAAGGAGTCCGACACGATAATTGCAGTCAATACTGACCCTTCTGCTCCGATATTCGAGTACGCTGATTGCGGGATAGTTGGAGATCTTTATGAAATTGTTCCAGAGCTTATAAGTAAATTGAAGGAGGAAAACTAATGAATGATTCAGTGATAAAGGAGCTTGTTGAAATTGTTGGGGAAGACTGGACACTTTGGGATCTGGAGATGATTGAAGGATATTTATACGATGAGACACCTAAACCGGTAACGCCCAAGGCAGTTGAGGACGTCGTTATTGTCAAACCGAAGAACACCGACGAAATATCAGAACTGTTAAAATTGGCAAACAAGAAAGATTTGAGAGTCATTCCTCGTGGGGCAGGAACTGGATTATGTGGAGCAGCGGTGCCCACCAAAGAAAGCATTTTACTTTCTCTTGAGCGTCTTGACGAGATCCCAGATCTGGACGCAAACAACCTGACTGTAACTTGTGAAGCTGGGGTTACACTGGAAGAACTTTTTGAGGAAATTGATAAAACTGGTGACCTATTTTTCCCACCTCATCCGGGTGATGAAGGTGCTCAGATAGGTGGTTTAGTAGTTGAGAACGCGGGTGGAGCGAGGGCTGTAAAATATGGGGTCGTAAGAAATCACGTGACTGGTATTAAGGGAGTATTACCTACTGGCGAACAGGTGAAATTTGGAGGTAAGGTTCTCAAGAATAACTCCGGATACGACTTAATGCACCTTCTTATCGGTAGTGAGGGAACCCTGGGTATTATTACCGAGGTAACGCTTCGGCTGTATCCCGAACCAGATAAGGATGCGACTTTGATCGTCCCATTTGAGAACCGTCAGGACGCCATCGAGTCAGTACCTCAAATACTTAGAAAGGGTTTTATTCCACTTGCCATAGAATACATTGAAAAAGAGCATATCGATAAAGCTGCGGAACACCTGGGAGAAAAGTGGCCGGCAGTAGATGGAGAAGCGCAGCTGGTAGTCATAATAGTTAGCCAGAGCGAGGAGGAGTTGTACGTCAAGGCGGAAAGTGTCTCCCGTGTTTGCAAGGAAAATAATTCACTTGAGATGTTGATGGCTGAAAGGTCCAAAGAGCAAAAGAAAATCCTCGATATTAGAAGTAATCTTTATTCTACCTATCAAACGGAAATGGCGGAAGATATAGATATCGCCGTACCTCCAGTTAATCTAGGAAGAATGCTGAAGATCATAGATCAAGTCGAAGAAGAAACCGGAGTATCTATCCCAACCTGGGGTCATGCCGGTGATGGTAACCTTCATCTTCACGTGATGATGAAAGACGGAGAGAAGCCGGATAATCTTGAGGAAGTTAAAGAAAATCTTTACCGGGAAGCAATTAATATAGGTGGGGTTATTACTGGAGAACACGGGATAGGCAAGACTCGCGTGAAAAATTTACCCTTAATGTTTAATAAAACCGAACTCGATTTAATGAGACGGGTAAAAGAAGCATTCGATCCTCATTCAATCTTGAATCCGGATACGGCCATTTAGAATTTGATAAAAATTTCTTAAACCTCCTAGAGTTTTCCAGAGGCTTGGCTATTTAGAGTTTATTAATGATAATCTCAGAGGCTCTCGTAACCCTTAACAGAAGTTAAGTTTTATTTTTTGCTATTGACATTGTAATAGGGTTCGTAGGAGTCTGGTGTCCAGCCTTCGTAAAACGAGCGAATATGAGGTTTTAGGTCGGACCTAATATCTGATTCTTTTTTCTTCTTTGTTATTTCAGCAGTTAGGTTGGCGGAGAATTTTCTTTTTATCTCATTCTCGTTCACTGTTCTTATTTTACCGTTCTTCATTATTACTTTTCCACCAACAATAACTGTTTGGACGTCTTTTGCTAAACCTTTATGAAATAATAAGGTGCGAATATCCGAATCGGGATGTATCCATGGTTCCTTGATTCTGTTAGTATCGATTAAGATTATGTCCGCGGCGGAGCCTTTTTGTATTTTCCCTGAATATGCAGTAAGCCCACCGATAATTCCACCATTCTTAGTTGCCATATTGAGGACATCTGCAGGGTTTAAAGAATATCCACTTAGTTCTTTGTTGTTTTGGCCGTGAAGAGAATTAATTAATCTCATTTCTTGGAACATATCTTCGTCTTCCGAGATAGGTTTGTCGTCCAGGCCCACGGCGACAGGAACTTCATTAGATAAATAATTAGCAACAGGTGCGATCCCATTTTTGAGGTGTAAATTACATCCGGCGTGGTGGGTAATTGAGACACTTTTGGACTTTATAAGTTCAATGTCTTTTTCGGTTAACCAAATTGCGTGGCCCAATGTTAGATCAGTATCGAGAAGACCCGTTTCATTCATGTATTCGAGTAGCCCCCCTTCTGGGAGTTGCTGGCCGAATTCCTTTTGCCTGACTGTCTGAAGGGTGTGAATGTGGACCTTTGAATCCGTGGAAAGAGCTAACTTTGTTAATTTTTCCATTAATGACTTGCTGCACCACTGAGGTCCAGTTGGAGCGAGGAAGATGTTCATATTTTCCTTCTCATATTTGTTTTTTAACTCCTTAAATTCCCGGGCAAACCTATCGAACAGGTCACCGTCGGTTTCCTCCGGAATGAGCTCCGATGCCGCTTGGGTTAAACTACTTGGCAACTCGTTCAAGAATTTTTGATCATCGTAAGTTATAAAGTTCCTGTCTTTAATTGAATAACCTGCGGATAATCTTAATCCCGCGTCTTGAAAAGCCGCCAGGCTATCTTGAAACAGTTGGTTTGAATTCAGCGTAGGAAAGGGAGGGATGTGGATGTAAACCATTCCTGTGATGCCGCTTTTAATATGTTTTATGGCGGAATATGCCGAATTAAGATACTTGCCCGGCGAGGGGACCTTCGAAGTCCGGGATAACCATAATTCCAGATGGTCGTAGTCCACTCCACCGCGAAGAGGGGAGAGACCCCTCCCATGGGAATGGCAGTCAATTAGACCGGGCATTGCCAAAAAATTGTCTCCACCAATGATTTCCTCCTCTCTGTATTTTTTCTTTATCGTGGAAAATTCTCCGATTTCTATGATTTTGCCTTCTTGGATGTATATACCTTTGTCACGGAGGGGGATGGAATTCGGATTTCCGGGGTTAGACAAGATGTAGCCGGCATTAATAATCATTTTTACCTCCTTAATATTTAATTTCCTGCCCAGAGCTCTCCTTCTGCGAGCAGGCGGACGAAATTGTGGGAAAAAGTTGCGGTCTTGATCTTCCCGTTAGATATGGAAAGTTTGATCCTTGTAATATCGGGACCACCGATAGATGTAGCCGAACCACCTGATTCAAACTTGATATCTATTTTGTCGGTACCATCGGAAACAAAACCTTCTTCGATCATTGCAACTGCGGTAAGCAGACTCCCTGTTCCGCAGGCCGGTTCGACGTGTTCCGTTGGTAGATGATTGGGAAATATAACCCGGGCGTCTCCGTTACGGGCCGGGTTTAAGTCGTAAATTGGTAGAGTGCATACTTCCCTTCTTCCTTCTAAAATATCTTCCAAAAACAAGTTTTGGATATCTACAATTACTGAACGAGTATGGTCATCAAATTTTTCTAACTTGATTGAGGGATATTTTTCTTTGAGGTCGCTTCCGTTTATTGCGAGATTGTCTCCTACTTTAACCGCTCTTACCCCGGATAAGTTGATCTGTTCTATCCCTTTTTTGTATATGGATTTGAGTACGGGATGTAGGGTCGTCCAGACGTTAAACTCTTGGTCGGGGTTTTTAGTTGAGATAAATACAGTTCCAGAATCAGTGACTAAAGGTGTTTTTCCCGCGTCCTCTGGCCTATAATCCAAGGTCTGGTCAATTTGTGTTTGAATTAGTGCATGACCTAATACCTGGGTAAGCCCTCCGCACATCGGTAAGAAGTCCTCTTCGGTAACGTCAACGATCTTGGCTCTTATTTTTCTACAATTATCCACTGCTTCCAGAAAACCAATTTGATGTCCTCCTAGGTGTGGGCGGTTAAGTATCTGCACTCCGTATTCAACCATCTCTTTTTCTGTGGTATTGCCTTTTTCCGCAAGTAATAATATTTCGTTGCCGCTCATGTGCCCTTTGATGAAGTTAAATTTTTGCATCCTTGTTCCTCCTGAAGGATATATGTATTTTGGTCCTCTCAGTTTAGGGATTGAAATAAATATACACCTATATTAGCCTTGATCAGCTCATATATGTACTTGTTCTGGTCATATTTAGTTAATCTTTACGTTTAAATTATCTTGGGGGTGCTGTCTTTGAGCAACAATATTGATCCATATAATGATTTTATGCAAACAGCACCGGTTCAGTATATGAACAGGGAAGGGGTATTGCAGGAATCCGGTAAGTTTATAAGGCAATGGGGAGAGAAGTGTTTAGTTAGCAGTGGAGAGACGGCCTGGCTAGAAGCCGGAGACCAAATTGAAAAGTCTCTATCGGGGTCCGGGCTTCCTTATGATTTGATACGTTTTTCGGGCGAATGTTGTGACCAGAACGCTAAAAAAATTGTTCACGAAGCTAAAGAGAATGGTGCGGACTTGATAGTCGGGGTAGGAGGTGGAAAATCTTTAGATGCGGCTAAAGCTGGAGCGGAGTTTTTAGGTTCTCCGGTTGTGACTATACCCACTATTGCGGCGACTTGTGCAGCTACATCTCCAATGTCGATTATGTACACATTGTCGGGGGAATTTGACAGAAACCTTTACCTTAAGAATAATCCAAATTTGGTAATAGTTCCTCCAAAGGTAATTGCGGAAGCACCAACAAAGTATATTCAGGCGGGTATTCTGGATTCGTTTGCGAAGTGGTACGAAGGAAGAACGGTATTCCCTAAATTAGAACAGCCAAGCCTTTTTGCGAGTTCTTCATTTGAACTCTCTAAACTGTTAAACGAGAAACTTACAAACGAGGCTTCCGATACTGTCGAGCTGGTACAATCTAATAAGGTTGGATCTAGCCTAATAGAGGTAACAAATACTGTTCTCTTTCTTACCGGGGTCATTCAGAGCCTTGGTCAAAGAGAGAACAGAGGAGCAGCGGCCCACGCCGTACATAACGGACTTACCGTTTTAAAGGAAAGCCATGAACTTTTACACGGAATAAAAGTGGGTTATGGAATATTGATTCACTTGCTTCTCGAAGACAGATCGGACTCGGAGATACGAGAGACAATTTCTTTCTTTGAGGAGTTAGGGATGGCTCCTTCGTTGAAAAAACTTGGCTTGCCCGGCGACGATGATCACCTACGTGCAGTGGCTGAGAAGGCTGTTGATGATATGCTTATGGATTACATGCCCTTTGAAGTGACGCCACGAATGGTTGAGGATTCGATGAGAACTTTGGAAGACATGGTAGGTTAATCACTGACCCGATTTTGAAATGCGAGATTC
>JAGXLB010000023.1 GCA_018334915.1 Candidatus Bipolaricaulota bacterium | reverse complement strand
TTTTCCAGCAAGAGTTGGTCCAGCACCCAGATGAGAAATGTAACCTGGAAATATAACCCACGATTAAACGGATCAGGCAGCCTTACCGGAGGGAAGTCAGAGACCTTGAGGTAGGTTCCGGAGCTCATCTGGGTGCTGGTTGAAAGTTACCGGAGAGCGACTTGATTTGCCACTTTAGATATCACCCAATTGGTGAAGATAAATAAGTTTCTCAAATAGTAGGGATATTTCCTTACAAGCTGAGTTAGGAGTTGGTCTTAAGGGAGAGAATCGCACGACTTAGGTTTTAGGCGAACAATTACCGGTCAGGCTAGGTTTTTCTACGACTTCCTTTTATTGGGATTCATCAGAACTTATCGACGGCTTCCTTTAACCCCTGTGGCATTCTTAGTTAGCTTTGGTAAAATTTACCTGAAGGGGAAGAGGAAGCCGCGGCCTTACGGTCGAGGAAAGTCCGGACTCCTCAGGGCAGGTTGCTGGTCGATGTTCATACCGAAGACCAGAGCCGGTGACGGCTGGAAAGTGCCACAGAAAATAGACCTCCAGCACTTACTTAGCACTAGACATTCGCTCAAGACCTTGTACCCGAACTTTGAGTGCGAAGTAAGTGCTGGGAAGGGTGCAACGGTGGGGTAAGAGCTCACCGCTTCAGTCGCGAGGCTGAAGGCAGGGCAAACCCCAACCGGAGTAAAGCCAAATAGGGAGGTACGGAGTTGCCCGCTCCTGCAACCTCCGGGTAGGCTGCTGAGATAGATGGCTTCCTAACACAGGATCCGGCTTAACTTCCCCTTCATATTCCTTAACGGTTCGTTATATACAGCTCTTTCCGGATTAATCCCAGATGAAAAAGCCAGCCAGCCCGATTCCCGCTAGCGTCATGTGAATTAGGAGCAACCGGGCAGTAACCTTTGGCTCGCTCCATTCCACTTCTGGAAGGAAGTACTGGTAATCTATACCTTCCGCCGATTCGAAGTGATGGTGCAGTGGGCTTATTTTAAATACCCTGCTTCCCGTTGATTTGTAGTAACATACCTGGATCAAGACGGATAAACATTCAAGGACGAATAATCCACCCAGCAGAGGAAGAAAGATCTCACTCCGGGTCAATACGGCAATTGACCCGAGAAAACCCCCAAGTGCAAAAGCCCCAGTGTCTCCCATAAAAAGTGTCGCAGGGTAGGAATTGTACCATAGAAACCCGATTATAGCGGCGAGAATTGCTGCTACAAAAGGAACTGTCATCCCACCATCAATTAAACCAAAAGCAGAAACGGATATAATGGTGGCCCCCGCTGCCAGACCATCCATCCCGTCCGTCAGGTTGACGGCATTCACCGTGCTTACAAGAATAAATACTACCAGGGGCCAATAGTAAATTGTATCAATGGACAAGATCGTTGAACTAAACGGCAACGACAATTGAGTCGGCTGGTCTACCAGCTGGAAGGTAAGAGCTAGAAAAACCAACGACACCGCAATCTGAGCGATTATCTTTTCGCCCGGCGACAGGCCCTTAGCTTTTCCTCTGATTAGACTTAAAACGTCGTCCAGAAAACCAATTGCTCCAAAACCGAAAGTCCCAACCACGAAAAGGATCAGGTTGCTTCTTCCTCCCGGGAAACTTAGCCAGAGGTAGATCAGCGCCGACCCCAGACCTGCAAGCATCGCCAGGCCACCCAGCGTTGGTGTTCCACTTTTGTGTTCGTGGACTTTTGGCCCCCAGCTTCTTATATACTGACCGACCCCCCGGGAATTCATCAAAATAATTAGCAATCGAGCCGCTACGAAGCTAACTGAGAGGGATATTAATCCTGCAATGGTGGCTGTAGAGCCCAAAGATAATCACCTGAAAGTCAAAAATGGGTGGCCGGTTTAATTTTCGAAGGTCTTCTCGAACGCATAACCAGCCCTAAGAATCTTCTTCTCCGCCAGACTCCCACCCATGATTTGTAGCCCAACCGGTAGATCGTCGACTTCCCCGCCGGGGACGGACATAGCAGGAATTCCAGCAAGATTAACCGGGACGATAAATATGTCTGAAAGATACATTTCCAGCGGGTCTTCTACCTTTTCGCCAATCTCGAACGCCGGAGTAGGTGAAGCTGGAGCTGCTATTAGGTCCACATCGTCAAACGCCCTGTCAAAGTCCCGCTTTATCAGACGACGGGACTTCTGGGCTTTTCCGTAGTATTCGTCGTAGTAACCAGCGGACAGGGCATAAGTTCCCAGGAGGATTCTCCGCTTTACCTCGGGACCAAATCCCTCATCCCTGCTTAGAGAAAATAGCTCTTCAATCGAGTTGGTCTCAGCCCTGCTGGTATATCGTACCCCGTCAAACCGGGCGAGGTTGGCACTTGCCTCTGAGCTGGCAATTATATAGTACGTCGCTATTGCGTATTCCGTGTGAGGTAATGATATATCGACCACGTCTGCCCCCAGTTTCTCGAAGGTTTTCCTCCATTTTTTTGCTTGTTCTCTGATCCCGGCGTCCAGCTCTTCTCCAAAGTATTCATTCGGAAATCCTACTTTGAATTCTTCCACTCCTCGATCGATTCCCCTGGTATAGTCCGGCGTATTTTCTGCTGCTGATGTAGAATCCATCTCGTCCTGCCGGGCGAGGTAATTGAGCAGTAGAGCCGCGTCGTAGACGTCCTTGGTTATGGGGCCAATTTGATCCAGCGAAGAGGCAAAAGCAGTTAGGCCGTACCTCGAGACCAGGCCGTAGGTTGGCTTTAGCCCAACTACACCACAAAGGGCCGCGGGGTGTCTTACCGAACCGCCGGTATCCGAGCCGAGAGCGTAAATTGCCTCGTCCGCTGCTACTGCTGCGGCTGACCCCCCGGATGAACCACCGGGCACGCGAGATAGGTCGTGAGGATTTCTAGTAGTCTGGAAGTAAGAGTTTTCGGTCGAGGAACCCATGGCAAATTCGTCCAGATTTGCCTTTCCGAGTACCGGTGAGCCAGCATCCTTGAGTGATTTTATTACCGTGGCATCGTATACCGAGTTGAAGTCCTCTAAGAATTTTGACCCACAGGTTGTCTTAAAACCAAGGGTCTGAATGTTATCTTTTATCGTCCCGGGAATTCCCTTTAGCGGTCGGTCAAGGAACTCACGAGCGCTTTTCAATAGTTCGTCCCTGTCAGCAATTTCCAGATAGGCCTGGACGTCAGGCTCCCTATCGTCAATTTTTGCATACAGGTCTTTAATTAGCTTTTCCAGTTCTCCCGGTGACTTATTCAGCAGATCGATTGACTCGTGTAGCGTAAGTTCGTTTAGTGAAATGAGAACTACCTCCCGTAATGGGGTTTGTATACGGTTATTTTCCCGTTTCGCCAATCTTTATGAATTATAACCGGTGGGTGGTTACGTTCAAACGAGAATAGTAAAAATAAATAAAAGACCGCGAGGAAAATCCCCGCGGTCCAAATTACCCGACAAAATCATTTGGCTATCCAGTTAAACCCTTCATCTATTCGTCTTATTGTTCCGAACCTTCGTGATAGACATCCTCCAGTTTTCCTGCAAGGTAATCGTCATAGGCCGCCATATCGAAATTTCCGTGGCCGCTGTAATTGAATACTATATTCTTTTTCTCGTTTTCTTCTTTAGCTTTTTTGGCCTCGTCGATTGCCACTTTGATGGCATGTGCGGATTCAGGAGCAGGAATGTAGCCTTCTGTGTTGGCGAAGGTGAGGGCTGCCTCAAATATGTCCGTTTGCTCCAGGGCTCTGGCCGTCATGTAATCCTTACTGTGAAGCCGCCCGACTATCGGTGCCATTCCGTGGTATCTCAACCCTCCTGCATGAATACCATCGGGTACGAAGTCATGACCGAGAGTATACATATTCATCAATGGCGTCATTTCTCCACTATCGGCGTAATCGTATTCCTGGCTGCCTTTTGTTAAAGTTGGGCATGCCGTCGCCTCTGCCCCTATTAATTTTATATCCTTTCCTTCCTCGATGATGTCCTGCAAAAACGGTAGAACAAGGCCTCCAAAGTTACTTCCTCCACCGGTGCAACCGATGAGTACGTCAGGTTTTTGCCCGTCCTTCTCGAGCTGGAGACGCGTTTCCTTTCCAAGTATTGACTGGTGTATCAGTACGTGGTTCAATACGCTTCCCAGAGAGTACTTGGCGTTTTCGGATTTGGTGGCAAGTTCTATGGCTTCGCTAATTGCCATGCCCAGAGTGCCGTCAGTATCAGGATTTTCCTTCAGAAAGCTTCGGCCGATCTCGGTTTCCTCCGAAGGACTGGGAACAATGTCACCGTTCCAGCTTTCTATCATGGATTTTCTGAACGGTTTTTGCTCGTAACTTACTCTTACCATGAAGACTTTAGCTTCTATGCCAAACTGCGATGTCGTGAAGCTTAGCGCGCTTCCCCACTGACCTGCACCGGTCTCGGTGGTCAGAGTTTCTAATCCCTCCTGTTTGGCGTAGTAAGTCTGGGGGAGGGCGGTATTGGGCTTGTGGCTCCCCGGAGGAGAAGCCCCTTCGTACTTGAAATAAATCCGGGCCGGAGTGCCTAGTTCCTGTTCTAAATTTGTTGCCCTTATAAGCGGCGTCGGTCTCCATATTTTATATTTCTCCATGACTTCTTCAGGAATATCTACATCCCGTTTCTGACTTACTTCAAGGTCGATCGATCCCTCGGGAAATATTTCCTTCATTTCTTCCGGCTTCATGGGCTTTTCAGTTTTCGGATTAAGTGGTGGATCCAGCGGTTCCTCGAATAGTGGTAGGGGATTGAACCAGCTTGCCGGTAAGTCCGTTTGGTCGAGATGGATCATTTTATTTTGCACGATAAACCTCCTGTATAGATTGGATAAATAATAAATAAAAAGTGTAACTGAAAATACTGGTTACTAAATGAGAATTGCTAGAGTTGCCAGGCAGGTTCGAGCTGTTCTGGAAAGAAAGAAGGTAGTTTTAAGTGGACTGAAAGTACAGGGATAAATTCTCCGGTAGAAGTACCGGAGTTGGGGAGACTGCTAAAGTTCAACGATTGACTTCTTTCAACCGAGCCAAACCCGATCACCAATTTTCATAATTATCACCCTGTCCTTGAGTTTGAATCAGTATAGGATAATCGAAGGAATTAATCAACTGGTTCCGCGGAGAGGTAGCACTCAAACTTCCTTGCATGCTTTATGGCCCTGAGTTATTATTAATCTACTGATGGGGCCGTAGCTCAGCCGGGAGAGCGCGTGGTCGGCATCCACGAGGTCACGGGTTCGAATCCCGTCGGCTCCACCACCCACCTTATACTTACCTGGTTTAAGTTTCCGCATTGTTAACTACGAAGATTGCCATTTTCAATATTAACGTATATCTTTAAATTTAAATGTTTCACCATTCCACAATTCTAGCTTGACTGCCAACGATAGTCTTTACCTGGGTGCCGGGTAACCTTATTTCAGCATTCGCGCCGATCAGAGATCCGGTTAGTGCGGCTTTCTCTATTCTGGCTTTATCCATGATGATCGCATTCTCTACTTCAGCGTCTTGCAACTCTACGCCCTTTCCAATAGAGACGTTTGGACCGAGAGTTGAGTTTACAATATGAGATGTTTCTGCAACGTGGATTGGTCCTCGCAATTCGCTACTTTCGATTCGGCTATTCTCACTAACGACTATCTTCGAACGGTCCGATAGCTTCGAGTCCCGGATTTCTCCTCCGACAGAACCATCTATCCCTTCAAGAAGGACTCGATTTGCTCTCAGCACGTCAGAAGGCCGCCCCACGTCCAGCCACCAGCCTTCCAGTTCGGACGGAGTTACGTTCCTTCCCTCGTTTATCAGGTAAGCAATTGCGTCCGTTATTTCGAGCTCTCCCCGGTCGGAAGGCTCAATTCGTTCGATTGCAGGGAATATATCCCGGTTGAAAAGATAAGCTCCTACAATTGCCAGGTCACTGGGAGGATGGTCCGGTTTCTCCACCAGATCCACGACCTTTCCGTCTTCGATTTCGGCAACTCCGAATCTTTCAGGATCGTCGACCGGAGCGAGGAGAATCGAGGCAACTGATTCTGTTTCCTTGAATTTCCTGACCATCTCTGTTAGGCCGGATTGTAAGAGGTTATCTCCCAGGTAAACCAGGAAAGGGTCGTCTCCAACAAAATCACGAGCACAGGCGACCGCGTGGGCAAGACCTCTAGGATTCTCCTGGTGAATATAAGTTATCGACGCTCCCCACTTTGAAGTACCGAGCGTCTCTCGATAGAGAGACTCCATATCGGGTGATACGACCATCCCCACTTCGTTTATCCCGGCATCTATGACTTTCTCTACGTTGTACTGCAGGATTGGATTGTTCGCCAGTGGAATAAGATGTTTGGGTATTGAATAGCTTATTGGACGCATTCTTGTGCCCTTTCCGGCACAGAGGAAGACTCCTTTCAAGGCAATCACCTCAATTGAACTTATAACTGGAGACTGGAACTTGTACTTTACTTAACAGAATATAATGGACATAAACGATATTTTTTTCAACTTTCCAGTCCCTTTTCTAAAAAATTTTCTGAGGAGATAGCCCGGGGTTCTTGGTTTAAGGTAGTCTATTGTTTTTAGATAACCCTGGCTTAAAATTTTACAGGTCCAGTACTGAATTGAAGAGGAGGAAAATATGGCTACACCGCCAGTTGTAACTATATACGGAAATTCGGATTCCGGAAAGACGGGGTTGGTCGGTAAGCTAATAGAAGAATTCTCGGAAGATGGGCTTGAAGTATGCACTATAAAACATAGTCCAGGTGATCTTAGTCTGGACAAGGAAGACAAGGACACCTGGAGTCACAAACAGGCCGGCTCCCAACTTACCGTTCTCTCCACTGATGTTGAGACTTCTTTTCTCGTACCCCGGGAGATGAAACTGGAAGAAATAGTCGAGGCAATGGTGAGAATTAAGGACCCCGATCTGGTTATAGCCGAGGGTTATAAGAATGCTGAGGTCCCGAAAGTTGCCGTCGGAGATATCGACCCTCGCGACAGCACTATTCACGAATACGACGGGGGCTTCTCCGCCCTGAAGGGTAAGATTTATGACTTGATAGCCGTTAAAGACATCGAAAACGAGCTTCCCGGGCTAGATTGCGGTAAATGTGGCTACGTTAGCTGCAATGAACTCGCTGAGAAGATATACGAGGGAGATAGGGAACTTTCGGATTGTAAGATTAGAGAACAACGATTGGTGGACCTGAAGGTTAACGGAGAAGACGTTCCGCTGGAGTATTTTCCGGCCCAGGTTGTCGAAGGCGGATTAAAGGGCATGTTGAAAGCTCTTAAGGGTGTCGATGACGAGATAAACCGGATTTCTCTCGAGATTCGCGATTAGCTTTCTCTAGGTAGTAACGGGCTTAATAATGACCGAACCTTCTCTGGGTAGATTCGATCTCTTTACTGCTGGAGTAGTTGAGCGGGACAGCAGGGTTACAGTCCTGGCTTCAACGGGGAATCAGAAATTCAGGGGCCACCTCAGAAATACCGGCAGGTTGGAGGACCTTATTTATCCCGGAGCGACGGTCGTTTGTAAATGGAAGAAGAGCGGAAAGACCGATGCCAGAGTTATCGGAGCCGTTAATGATGGATCTTACGTGCTTTTGGATACCAACATCCAGGAGAAATTCTTTGGGGAAATTCTGAAAGATGGTGCATTGGAGTGGTGTCCGTCAGAACGTGAAATTATAAGTCAGGTCTCTTTTGAGGAGAAGAGGTTCGATTTCGGGGTTAAAACGAAGGAAGGAATGGGCTACATTGAGTTAAAATCCGCTGTGACGTGCGAGAATGGGTGGGCAAGTTACCCGGACGCTCCTTCCAAAAGAGGTCTCGAGCACGTCAAGTTGCTGGAAAAGCTATCTCTGAGCGGCCACCCAGCTTACGTTGTATTTATCGTTACTCATCCTGATTGTGATAGGTTTAGACCAAACGGGAAAATCCAGCCGGAGATGGTCAACCAGCTAAGATCCGCCAGGAGAGCGGGCGTAAAGGTCTTCGGGATTAAGATGATATTGACTGAGGACGGTGAGATTTTACTGGAGGACCGGGACGTTCCCGTCAGTCTGGAATACTAATTGTGTTAATTCTTTCGGGGTTTCACCTTCCAAATTACTGAAGTATAATTATTGAGTTAACCATGAAAAAAATCTCTATCAAAGGTGCAGGCGAGCACAACCTGAAAGATATAGACCTGGAAATCCCCAGGGACAAATTAATTGTTATTTCCGGATTAAGTGGATCCGGAAAGTCCTCCCTTGCTTTTGACACGATATACGCTGAAGGCAGGAGAAGGTATCTCGAATCGCTTTCGGCTTACGCCCGTCGTTTCCTGGGTCAGATGGAAAAGCCAGATGTTGACTTCATAGAAGGACTTTCACCGTCGATTTCCATAGATCAAAAGACAACCGGGCATAATCCGAGGTCAACTGTTGGAACGGCCACCGAGATTTACGACTATCTCCGGTTGCTCTACTCCCATATAGGCGTACCTCACTGTCCGAATTGTGGCAAAGAGTTGTCCACCCAGACGGCCGAGAGGATAATTGATCAGGTTATGAAGCTGGAAGAGGAAACAAAAATCTACGTGCTGGCTCCGGTAGTTCGGGGCAGAAAAGGAGAGTACCAGGACCTATTCCAGCAATTGAGCGATCAGGGGTATCTTAGAGTCCGGGTTGACGGTAGGATAAGAGAACTTGAAGAAGATATCGAACTCGAAAAATACGTGAAACACGACATAGAAGTCGTCGTCGATCGGTTGATAGTAAAGGAGAGCGTTCGACCCAGGGTGGCTGACTCGGTTGAAACCGCCCTGGATCTGGCCGAGGGTAACTTGATAATAAAGGTGAAAAACGGCGAGGAGTTATCTTTCAGCGAGAAACAAGCCTGCCCTGACTGCGGTATAAGTGTGCAGGAACTGACACCTCGTATGTTTTCATTTAACAGCCCGTACGGAGCCTGTCCGGAATGCGACGGCCTGGGCAAGAAGGCGGAAGTAGACCCGGACCTGGTTCTGGATAGAAGTCTGTCGATCGAGGAAGGAGCCATCCTTCCCTGGCGTAAAAATCCTGGCAAGTGGAGGAAAGCAATCCTTTCTGCTTTCTGTAAAAAGCAAGATATACCTAAAGATCAGCCGCTCGTGGAGTTACCCCCGGATAAGATCGATCTCCTGCTTTACGGTGACGAAGAGAAGGTCAGTTTTCTTTATACAAACCGTAAAGGTCAGACCAAAAGACACAGGCGGAAGTTCAAGGGAGTAATAAAAGAACTGGAGAAAAAGTACAAAGATTCCAGTTCTAATAGCAGTAGAAAAAGGATAGAGGAATACATGGCAAAACTTCCCTGCCCTGAATGCGGAGGAGGCCGGTTAAACCCCAAAAGCATGGCGGTGACGGTCGGCGAAAAAAACATTAAAGAAGTAACCGAACTGTCAATCGACAATTCCTACGAGTTCTTCAACTCCCTCGAGCTTACCGATAACGAAAAGTTGATTGCCGGAGAAATACTGGACGAGATTAAAGCCAGACTGGGTTTCCTACTCGACGTTGGGCTGGATTACCTTACACTAGATAGAGATGCGGGAACTTTATCCGGCGGGGAAGCCCATCGTATAAAGCTGGCAACTCAGATCGGTTCCGGACTAACGGGGGTTCTGTATATCCTGGACGAACCCACTGTGGGGCTACACCAGCACGACGTTGATCGACTTCTTGATACGTTGAAAGATCTCCGGGACATGGACAACACGGTAATAGTGGTCGAGCACGATAGAAAAACCATAATGGAGTCGGACTGGGTCGTAGAGCTTGGCCCGAAGGCCGGCGTGAACGGTGGTGAAGTGCTTCACCAGGGGTCCCCGGAAGGGTTATTAGCCAGCGAAGAGTCGTTAACCGGGCAGTATCTCCGGGGCGAAAAGGAAATTCCGATACCGCGGAAAAGACGACACTCTCCCGGGAAGAAACTCTGGATTCGCGGAGCCCGGGAACACAATCTGCAGAATATTGACGTGGGAATACCTCTTGGTCTATTCAACTGTGTAACGGGCGTCTCTGGCTCGGGCAAGTCTACTTTGATAAACGATATACT
This sequence comes from Candidatus Bipolaricaulota bacterium, assembly GCA_018334915.1. GTDB lineage: Bacteria > Bipolaricaulota > Bipolaricaulia > M55B111 > M55B111 > JAGXLP01. The sequence goes on along the minus strand of JAGXLB010000023.1, from coordinate 11,134 downwards.
CTTCCGCCAGCTCGAGCGCGAACTCCACAACAGTGGAGCAAAGCCAGGAGAACACGACGAGGTTGAAGGGGTCGAATACCTCGACAAAGTAATAGAAATAGATCAGTCTCCAATTGGCCGAACGCCCCGGTCGAACCCCGCAACGTATATAAAAGTCTTTAGGTATATAAGAGAACTTTTTGCCGAAACCCCCGAAGCCAGGACGAGAGGATATGAAAAAGGTAGGTTTTCCTTTAACCGAAAGGGCGGCCGCTGTGAGGAGTGTAAAGGTCGGGGGCACAAGGAAATAGAGATGCACTTCTTGCCCGACGTCACCGTTCCCTGTGAGGACTGCAACGGAAAGCGGTACAACAAAGAAACTCTCCAGATCACCTACAGGGGGAAGACGATTTCCGACGTGCTGGATATGACTGTCGAAGAGGCCCTACATTTCTTTGCCAATCACGGAAAGATAAAGAACAAACTGGAGACGTTGATGGATATAGGGCTTGGTTACATGAAGCTCGGCCAGCCTTCAACGACACTTTCCGGTGGCGAAGCCCAGAGGATCAAACTTGCCCGGGAGTTATCCCGCCGAAGAAAAGGCCACACGCTATATCTCTTCGACGAACCGACGACCGGTTTACACGCCGAGGACGTTCGAAAGCTCATGGAGGTACTTCACAGACTGGTCGATGACGAGAATACGGTAGTAGTAATTGAGCATAATCCTCACGTTATCAAAACCGCGGACTGGATTATCGATCTCGGACCGCGAGGCGGTAAGCACGGAGGAGAGCTTATCGCCGAAGGAACCCCCGAAGAGATAAGTAATAACGAAGAGTCGTTTACAGGAGACGTGCTTGAGGGTATTTTCTCGGAAAAGAGAAAAGAACTGCTGACCAAATGCAGCTAAAGGAAGAAGTAAAGAATTTTCCCCAGCAGCCGGGAGTCTATATCTTCCGATCTGAGGGAAAAGTAATTTATGTGGGAAAATCCGCCTCACTTCGCGATCGAGTCAAGAGCTATTTCAACTCGGGCAAAGCCGGTTCTGTTAAGACAAAGAACCTGAGGGAAGAGGCGGACGAAGTGGACTACATAGTAACTGATTCCGAAGTAGAAGCACTAATCCTGGAAGAAAACCTGATAAAAGAATACAGGCCGAAGTACAACGTCCTCCTTAAAGACAACAAGCGATATCCTTACATCAAACTCACCGACGAGAAGTTTCCCCAGCTGGAGGTGTCGCGAAGGCGGGGAGACGAAACCGGTGAGCTTTATGGACCCTATATAGATTCCGGTGCGATGAGAAACACCCTGGATACTATCGAGAAAATTTTTCCTGTCCGGGACTGTAGCTGGAAGCCAGAAGACGGCTACCGACGACCCTGCCTTAGGTATCACATAGATCTCTGTCCCGCGCCCTGTGCGGGGAAAGCCGATAGAGATAGTTACATGGAATCGATCGAAAAAATTCGTGATCTGCTAAAAGGGAAGATTGGGGAAGTTGCAAAAGAACTACAGAAAAAGATGGAGCTGGCTTCCAGGAATAAAGATTTCGAAAAGGCTGCTGAATGGCGTGATAAATATGAATCACTGAAGAAGATATCCCGGGATCAAAACGTAAGACTCACGGACGAACTGGATAGGGATTTTATCGCTCTTTCAACCGAGAAAGAAAAAAATGATAGCGATTCCCGAGGAACAATCCAGGTATTTTTTGTCCGAGCGGGACGGATAACCGGTCAGGACAGCTTTGACCCGGAATTTCCCGCTGAAGAGGAGTCGTCTGCTCTACTTGCTGGTTTTATCAAAAAATTCTATTCGAACCGTAGAGTAATACCGGCGGAAATCTACGTAGAAGAGAAACCCGACGACGCTTACACTATCGAAAATTGGCTGGAGGAATCCAGGTCCGGGAAGGTTGAAATAAAAGTTCCAGAACGGGGCCAGAAGAAGAAAATTCTCGATATGGCGAGCCGCAATGCCAGGTACGGTCGAGGTAAAGACAGAAAAATTGATTCTGATGCCGAACAGAGTGCTGGGGATAAAGGAATCGAAGAATTAAAGAAAGTTCTTGACCTCCCGACTATTCCTCATCGTATAGAGGGATACGACGTGTCTAATATTTCCGGTACCGATTCCGTTGGATCAATGGTAGTTTTTGAAGGCGGAAGATCAGCCAATAGAAAATACAGAAGGTTCAAGATAGAAAATGAAGACGGACCCGACGACTATCTAATGCTCCAGGAAGTGCTTCGAAGGAGATTCACCCACGGGCTTGAGTCCGATAACTTGAACCAAAATCAGGAGATAGATGAAAGCTTTTCTAAGTTTCCGGATCTGATTTTGATCGATGGGGGAAAGGGACAATTGAGCGCGGCAACGGAGGCAATAAAATCACTGAGCATGGATAATATTCCGATCGTTGGTCTGGCAAAGGAGTATGAAGAGGTATACCGCCCAGGTGAATCCGCCCCGGTAGGATTTGAGCGCGATTCAGAAGGACTCAAGCTGCTCCAGCGGGTTAGAGATGAAGCTCATCGATTTGCCGTGGATTATCACAGGAGATTAAGACAGAAGCGTACGGTCAGATCTTCTCTGGATTCCATCAAGGGGGTTGGGCCGAAGCGCAAGAAAGCCCTCTTAAATACTTTCAATTCAGTAGAGAGGATAAGGAATGCTTCTCTGGAAGAGCTGAAGTCCGTTTCCGAACTCCCGGATAGCGTGGCTAAAAGAGTAGCTGATTTCTTTTCGGAAAGCCCCGACGATTAACTAAAGTTTTTCAGGATCTCGTCGACTATCCTTTCAGATGCGTCCCCCTGGCCAAAAGGATTTGTCTTCTTTGCCATCTTTTCGTAACTGGCCCGATCCGTAAGTAATTTACTCGCCTCCGAGACTATTCTTTCAATATCAGTACCAACCAGTATTGCCGTTCCGGCTTCTATTGCTTCGGGACGCTCTGTCTTATCTCTTGCCACCAGTACGGGAACACCTAGAGAAGGTGCCTCTTCCTGAATACCGCCGGAATCCGTTATAATTAGATCCGCGAGCCTCATTAATCCGACAAAAGTTAGATAATCTACTGGCTCCAGGAGATTTATCCTTTCCCTGTCCTGGAGAATTTTTTGGACGGCCTTCTGGACCTTAGGGTTCAAGTGTACCGGGAAGACGACTTCAAGTTCTGGAAACCTTTCGATTATTCGGCTTATCGCTCGAGCGATCCTGGTAATTCCTCCACCTTGGCTCTCCCGCCGGTGGGCTGTAACTAAAAGTAGTTTCTTTTCATTCCCTTCAAACCGGGTGACGTCGAGAGGATAAGTCGGCTGTACCTCTCCCAGTTCGATGGAATTGTCAATCCTAATCAGGCTGTCAATGACTGTATTACCGGTAACGAATATCGACTCATTAGAGAAATTTTCATCTAAGAGATTGGATTTAGCGCCTTCTGTTGGGGCAAATAGAAGGTCTGAAAGGGAGTCGGCCAATCTGCGGTTTATCTCTTCCGGAAACGGATTCGTCTTATCACCGCTTCGCAGGCCGGCTTCCACGTGCCCCACTGTGGTGCGATGGTAAAACCCTGAAAGAGCACCTACAAACGCCGTCGTGGTATCTCCCTGAACGAGCACCAGATCGGGCTTTTCCAACTCGATTGTCTGAGATATTCCAGTTACCGCTCTGGCAGTAAGTCCCGAAAGGCTCTGAGATTCTTCCATAAGTTCCAGGTTGTAGTCCACGGTAAGGTCAAATACTTCAAGGGCTCCGGTCAACAATTCGCGGTGTTGACCAGAGGAGCACAGGACGGAGTGGATATTTTTTCTGCCCTCGAGTTCGTTCACCAAAGGGGCAAGTTTTATAGCTTCCGGCCTAGTGCCGCATACTGTCAACGTATTTATCATCGCAATCGTAAAGACTATTCGATTAAGCCTTCTGGTGCAACGGGCGGGTTTAATCAATAACCCCGAGTTGGATGGTTTTCCGATAAATTGCTGATCGATAAGTCTCAGCCGCTCAAAATCACCGAACTAAATCGTCTCGCTCATTCCCCGCCCCTGGGAGATGATTTAACCTTTAAATCCCAGCATTAGACAAAATCCCAGTAGCAGGTAAGGTTCAGTGGGTAAAATTACTAAGCTAATTCTAGCCAATAACCTCTTATGTTGGAGGGTAGTGGAAACGGTGGAATAGCTTGCCACAGGTATTTACAAATCACCCAAACTTTCTCAAAATCAACTATCATGAACGAAAAGTTCCGGTATTTACTATATAAACTTTCTATTTTGATCGCTCTTTGGCTGGTCGTATTTTCACTGATTGCAGAACCCGCGGAGGTTACAGTTACGCCTCTGCTCGACACACCGAATAACCAGACTTACTACGACGAGTTACTAGACTCCCTAAGGGAAGCCAGGTCATCGATCAGCGTTCTGATGGCTACCGCCAATTATTACCCCGAGTATCCAGACGGACTCCAGAGTAGGTTATATGACGCCCTCGTAGATGCCAAGGAACGAGGTGTAAAGGTAAGAATAGTTCTTGATAAAAGCGACTGGTCGGAGGAGATAACTAAAACCAATCGGGAGACCGCGCGATATCTTCGTAACAGAGGTCTTAAGGTTAAGTTCGATGACCCCGAAATAACCACGCATGCTAAAACCGTAATCCTGGATGAAAAAGTCGTTTTTTTGGGGTCCAGTAACTGGAATTTTCCGACTTATACGGAAACCTATCAGGCTAACCTGAAACTGGTTTCAGCGAAGGTCGGTCGGTTTTACGAACGATTTTTCGACTCTGTCTGGCAAGGGGAGCCTCCGAAACGGCTGAGAATCCCTGAAACGACAGAGGAGAAATCAATAGTTCCCCTGATTGGTACGGGCGAAACCAGATCCTATTACGAGACCGCTAGGCAGCTGATAAAAAACGCCGAAACGTCAATTGACCTTGTACTGTTTAAGATTACACGGTACTCAAATTTCGGGGAAAGCAAGCCTAATCTACTGACAGAAGAACTGGTTAAAGCCTGGAATCGGGGTGTTGATGTAAGAATAGTTCTCGACGTAAATAACTGGTCTGATAGTATAAACGAATCGAACCGGGAAACGGCTCTATGGCTTCTAGGCAAAGGAATTAGTGAAGTGAAATTCGACAGTCCGAAGGTTACTACCCACAGCAAAGTCCTGGTAGTTGACGGAGAGTCAGTACTGGTTGGCTCGACCAACTGGTCTTACTATTCGCTCGATGAGAACCTCGAGACGGACGTGGTTGTCAAAAAGCTACCATCGGTAGCTAAACCGTTCAAAGCTTATTTTGAAAAAATCTGGAAAAGAGCTGAAATACCAACCAGGAAAGAGTTAAGCGGTGGACTTTAAAATACAGATCTTTCGACATTTCCCTTTCGAACTGCAAACGAAAAACTCTTTACGCCATTGTTTGTATTCTATAGTATTATTATTTCTTCCAGTTTACCAATAATAGCTGAGATCCCCAGGGTTTGCCCTGGGGATGGATCAGCTGATTAGCTCTCAATGTGAGGTACACAGCAGTCAATTCGCCCTGTGCGTTTGAGATAGCTATAAACACAAAACCAGTTCCGAATTAACTGCAATGTGCTGGTATCGCGTTTTTGAAGTACATAGCTTTTAGTTATAAAGGGGTTTTCTACAAGATTCGACCGGAATGACGGGTTAATTGACAGAAGGAGCCGAGTTCCCACCTTAGCCGTGCCCTGGTAATAGGTAATGTATATTAGTATAATTTTTCTATATTGATATACATAATACACTGAATTAAGTATTAGTCTCCCGCTTTACTAAGTAAACTAGGGGTGAAAAATGTGTACAGTAGAAAGGTACAGATTACCGGTGGTTCTACTTTTATGGTTACGCTACCCAAGGCCTGGGCTGAGGGAATTGGACTAGAGCCGGGAACGGAAGTCAATATGGTGAGCATCAAACCGAATACAATGGTTCTACAGCCTCAGACCAAACTGGAAGATGAAGACAAGATCGGTAAATTGGTGATAGGAGAAAAAGAAGGGGCAGTTCTGACAAGGAGCATAATCTCTCTCTATATAGCGGGGTATGAAGTTATAAAAATCGAAGGGGAACAGATAACCTCCGGTCAGAGGGGAACGATTCGAAAGACCACCCAGTCCCTTATAGGTCCCGAAATAGTTGAGGAATCCTCCAATCAAATAATAATCCGAAATCTTTCTGATCTCTCCGAACTCTCGATAAACGAGACTCTGTCAAGAATATATCAGATATCCAGGACTATGTTCGAAGATTCAGTTCACGCCATGGTTGAAAACAACAACGAACTTGCCAGAGACGTAGAGGACAGGGACGACGACGTCGATAGACTCTACCTCGCTCTATCCCGAAGGTTCAGGGTTATGTTATATACAATAGTCGAACGAAACGGCAAAGAGGTAAACAGAGCTCGCTACTTCGATTATCAGACAGCGGCCAAGCAGCTGGAGAGAATAGCGGATCACGCCAAGAAGATAGCCAGCATTTCTCCCGCTCTGGAAGAAGATCTACCGGAGGAAGTCAGAGAATCATTTAATACCACGGCTGTTGAGGCTCTGTCCATTGTCGATAAATCGGTGAAATCTCTTACTAAACGGGATATCGAACTAGCGAATGAGGCGCTGGCCCAGGGAGAAATAATTGAAGAAAACCTCTTTGATCTCGACAAGTCGCTGAGAAAGCTCGACCCTCAAACTGCTCAGTTGCTGGGCATCGTATCCGATAGTATAGAAAGAGTGAAGGAATACGGAAACAACATTGCGGAAACTGCCCTAAACTCCTCCTGTCCGTTGCCTGGCGAGGGTGCCGGCTGGGAAGCGTAATTTCTTGGCAGTGGTTGGCTGTTGCATTTTTAGGTCTCCATATCTTAATTTTAATTACATTCAATAACTTGGAGGTAAACACATGAACGAAGAAGAGGAAAAGAACGAAGAAAAAGACGAGAACAAGAAGTCAAGAGAGAAAGAATTAGAAGATAAGATGGAAGAGATGTCAGGTGGTATGGGCGGAGGAATGGGAGGACTGGGACAGATTATGAGCCAGATGGGTGGTATGGGCGGAGGAATGGGAGGACAATCAGGCCCTGATCCCCAAACCCTAAAATCTATTCAGGAAGTCCAGAAGAAGCTGGAAGATCTGGAAGAAAAAATTGACGAGATAAACGAAAAACTCTAGAATTCTGGTGGAGATGAGCGGACTCGAACCGCCGACCTCCGCGTTGCGAACGCGGCGCTCTCCCGACTGAGCTACATCCCCGTAATTTCAAAGGTATTATAAAAGAATCAGGAATATCCCTCAAGAGACATTTGTTCCGGTGACCCGACTGGATTTTATATGTATTGATAAAACCAGACTAAAATAGTATAGTTTTTCTGGGAGGTATGATATGAACGAACTGGTCTATATGGATAATGCAGCTACTACTCCAGTCGCTAAGTCCGTAAGGAAAGCAATGTCAGTTTTTTTTCGGGATGAGTTCGGGAATCCTTCCAGTCTCTATTCAACCGCAACTACGGCCAGGAAAGAAGGGCTGGAACGAAGCAGGGAAAGGATCTCTGACTTTCTCGGGGCCAAGCAGGAAGAGATAATCTTTACGTCAGGTGCCACGGAATCCGATAACCTGGCAATTAAAGGTGTTGCTTTATCACGGGATGAGTCCGCTCATTTTATTACCACGGAAATCGAACATCACGCCGTTCTTCACGCATTCGAATGGCTGGAAGATCGAGGTCATGAAGTAACTTATCTGGGGGTCGACGAAGATGGTCTGGTTGACCCAGCAGATTTGCGAAAATCACTTCGTGACGATACTGCCCTTGTATCAATTATGTACGCGAACAACGAGATTGGGACGATTGAACCAATCGGGGAACTCGCGGATATCACTGCTGAAAAAGGGGTGTTATTTCACACTGACGCCGTCCAGGCTTACGGTAAATTCCCACTTGACCTTGGAAATGTTGATCTTTTGTCCGCATCGGGCCATAAAATTTACGGTCCAAAAGGAGTAGGGTTTCTCTATCGCCGGAAAGGGGTAAAGCTCGAACCGCTTTTTCACGGAGGGGGCCACGAAAAGGGATTGAGAAGTGGAACTGAAAACGTTCCCGGAATAGTGGGTCTGGCAGAGGCTACAGAACTAATGGCGGAAGAACAGAACGAAGAAATACCCCGAGAAAGAAAGTTAAGGGACAAAATTATTGAAGAGGTTCTGAATATACCGGATTCGAGGCTGAACGGTCCGAATAAAAACAGACTTCCAAACAATGCCAATTTTAGTTTCAAAGGCATTGAAGGTGAATCAATAGTAATGAAACTGGATAATCGAAATATTGCGGCGAGTACAGGTTCGGCCTGTTCCTCACCGAGTCTAGAACCAAGCCACGTCCTTCTTTCAATAGGACTTCCTCTTTCGCTCGCTCACGGAAGCTTGAGAATTACTCTGGGCAGGGAAACCACAGAAGAAGACGTGGAATACCTGCTTGAGGAACTTCCGGAAGTTATAGAGGAGCTAAGAAGGGCGTCCCCCCTGTCAAACTAAACTAGAAAGTCCACTTTGAGGTGGTAACAGTGTATTCAGATAAAGTTATGGAACATTTCAATAATCCCCAGAACCAGAGAAAGATGGAAAATCCCGACTCGATCGGAAAAGTCGGGAACGCACTCTGCGGCGATGTGATGTGGATCTACGTTAAAATAGATGAAAACGAGGAAGGAAACGAAGTGATAGAGGACATCTCCTGGGAGACATTTGGCTGCACTGCGGCAATAGCCACATCCTCGATGGTGACGGAACTAGCGAAAGGGAAAACACTTGAAAAAGCCCTGGAGATAACCAACGAGGAGGTAGCAGAAGAGCTGGATGGATTACCTTCCGTTAAAATGCATTGCTCTAACCTGGCAGCAGACGGTTTAGTGGAAGCTATTTATAATTATCTGAATTCCGGGGAAAAAGAAATACCCGAAGATCTAAAAAAAAGGCACGACCAAATTAAGCAACACATGGAAAAGGTTCAGGAGGAGTACGGGGATTATGTGGAGATGGAAGAGGAAATGCATCGAACCGGTTAATCACCGGTCAGGCTGGGTTCCGTTCTCCGAACTAATAGTAACTAAAAACTTTTCCGTCCCAGTTTAAAAAAGGAGTATTATGGATTTAGTATTTTCAGAAGAAGCGTTACAGTACCGCTCAGCCGGACATCCCGAAAGTCCGGATCGTGTCAAAAAGGCCCATAGTTATTTGAAGGATAAGTATGAAATAAACGAGCCCATTCAGGCCTCAGTTGAAGACTTGCTTCTCGTCCACGATGAGGATTTCGTGCAGAGGGTTAAAGAGGGCAGGTTTTCGGACCCTGACTGTCCCAATTACGAAGACCTGTTCTTTTACGCAACTCTTTCAGCGGGAGGGGCAATTACTGCTCAGAAAAAAGGATCCTTGTCTCTGATGAGGCCTCCCGGCCATCACGCCGGAAGGGACTTTCTTGGCGGTTTTTGTTACCTTAACAATTTAGCAATAGCAGTTGAGAAATCCGGCCTCAGAACTTTGATAGTGGATTTCGACGCCCACCACGGAAACGGAACGGAAGATATATACCTGGGTCGCGAGGACGTAACTTATCTTTCACTACACCGTTCTCCTGGTTTCCCCGGAACCGGACAGGAATCCCGTAAAAACGTTATAAACCATCCAGTTTCACCTATGATAGGAGATAAAAAATACCTGGACTTGCTTGGCAAGGAGCTTGAGCGGTTAAGCAAAAAGGAATTCGAGCAGGTGGCATTGTCAGCCGGGTTTGACGGGCATAAGGACGACCCACTTGCCTCGTTAGGACTCTCTACTTCCGCTTTTCAAGAAATAGGAAAGTACTTAAAAAAGATGGATCTTCCCACGTTTGGCGTTCTGGAAGGAGGATACATCGGTGAGGATCTGGGAAGAAATATAGATGCTTTTCTGAAAGGATTTAACTCCAGGTATTAATGATCGCTAAATGAAAATACTCGCGTATTCCAAGGCTCTATACTCAAGCTGGCTCTACTATAGCCCGGACAGGATTTTATTTGATGCCGGGGAGAGCGTAAGCAGTATAATGGGAAATAAATCATTTGCAGTAGAGAAGGTCTTTCTCTCGCATGGACACACGGATCACATAGCGGGTCTCGTCAGTCTCGTGAACATAAGGAATAACGCTATGGGAGATAAGAAAAAACCACTGACGATCTACTATCCCCGGAACAATTTTCACATTTCCGAATTGATAAATTACCTCAGTCGGACCAATAATAACGTGAAATACCCACTCGACTGGGTACCGATTGAAGCTGGGGATGAGGTCAAGGTGTACGGAGAGGATGGTTCAAGGAATCCTCGGTTTGTCAGTGCTTTCTCGACCGAACATTCAAGGAGCGAGGTCTCGCTGGGCTACAATGTCATAGAAAAGCGCAAGCATCTTAAGGACGAATATAACGATTTTTCTCAAGAAAAGATCAGGGAACTGGCTGAAAGAAAGGGCAGAGATGGATTAATGGAAACTTACAGACAGAAAATATTTACTTACGGTGGTGACTCCGTACCCCTGGACCCCAAGAAGATAGAGGGAACGGAGGTTCTATGTCACGACTGTACCTTTCTCAAAGAAGAGGACAGGAAGATGTACAAGCATGCCACGCTGGAAGAAGCCGTAAAAGTAGGCAAGGAAGCGGGAGTGGAAAAGAAGTTTCTGGGCTTTCATATTTCCTCCCGTTACAAGGATAGAGTACGGGAACTTAAAAAAGAAATTATGGACTCGGAAGATCCACCGTTCGAAGTTGAATTAGTCTCCCCTGGCAGAATTTATCGAGAAGGTTGATCGCACTTCAATTTGGGGTTCCATTCCTAAAAACTATTTAAAGTTTCAGCAATTGCCCCAAAAGTGTCAAAATACTCAGTTCTTTCACCGTTTATTAACTTAAAGAGAATACCCCGTCCTGTGGACGGGGGTGAATGCGTTTGTTTGTAGTTAATTAGAAATCGCGGTGGCAAAGCCATGAATCGAGCGTAATGCCCCACCCTGTGGGTGGGGATAGCGAAATTCAAGCGATTTCCTTACTTGCAGGACGGAATTTACGGCAAAGAGTTCGTTTTATCCTCC
>JAGXLB010000165.1 GCA_018334915.1 Candidatus Bipolaricaulota bacterium | reverse complement strand
CCCCCGGCAGAGGCACCGGGGGCTACTGTGTTTTTGAGAGGGGACCGGGTGCTACTATTACTACAACAGTAGGCTGGGTCCCCGTGCTCCGCCGGTTGGTTCGGTTTGACCTATCGCCCCGTGAGTTTGTAGGCGAAAAAATCGCCCCCAGCGCGGGGACTGGGGGCTGCTTGTAATGTTTAACGGGGACTGGGGCCTACTATTGCCGCTAACCCCAGTAGGTCGAGTCCCCGTGCTGGGGTCTAATGGTGGAGAGTAACCTTGTTTTTCCCCTAGATTCGATAGGCAGGCTTTTCCAAGCCTGCTGTGATGGTTGGTAGAAGTGTATAATTATTTCCTTTGGTTAATTCCACGTGATTGCTACCGAAGGTAATCAATCAAAACTTCTACCCAAGTCTACACCAGGGCTAGAAAACCTCGACTATCGTGAGCTTTGGGGTAGTGATCTACCGGAGTTGAAAACCACGGTTATCGAGGCTTCTGGTATTAATTACTTAACGTAACTGATCAACTTGTGAGACTTCTTTTAGGGTATTGCGCCGAAGAAATCTACCTGACTCTTTCTTTGATCAATTCAGGAGTTGAGGGGGGTGTAGGGCTGACGGTGTAGGCGTCTCGAATCAACGTTTTTGCCTCTTCCAGGTTCGAGTCGTCATTGTAATGAACCCGGGCAACGGTATTAGAAGCGGTAAGTTCGTCACCGATTTTTTTCTCTAATTCTATTCCCACGGCATAATCGATTTCTTCTCCCTTTTCCTGGCGTCCTGCGCCAAGAATATTTGCCGCCCGACCGATCTTCAGAGCGTCCAGCTTCGAAACGTATCCCTCTTCTTCCAGCTGAATTTCTAGTCTGTTTTCACTCGCAGTAAGGAGGTTCGAGTCCTCTGTGATTTTCGAGTTTCCGCCCTGGTTTTCTATTAAGCTTTCGAACTTTTCGAGGGCCAGACCCGAGGCCAGCTTATCCTCGGTGAGTTCCACGCCTTCTTTCTTAGAGTCGACCTTTCCGGACTGCAGCAGTAGTTCGGCCACCAGGTTTACCGTTACTTCCCGGAGGTCTCCGGAGGTCTCGTCTTTGAGGACTTTTATCGCTTCCCGAACTTCCAGAGAATTGCCTACTGCCCGCCCGAGGGGCTGGTTCATGTCAGTTATGAGCGCGGTTACGTTCAGCCCTACTTCCTTGCCTATGTCGACACAGCCCTGAGCCAGTTCCTTGGCCCGATCGAACTCTTTCATTATAGCACCGGCGCCGGACTTGATGTCAAGAACCACCCCATCGGGACCACAGGCGATTTTCTTGCTCATTATACTGCTTATTATCAGGGGAAGAGATTCGACCGTTCCCGTCACGTCCCTTAGCTCGTAAAGCTTCTGGTCGGCGGGGACGAGATCGGAAGTGTGTTCCATTATCGCCATTCCGTCTTTCTTCATCCCGGCCAAAAACTCCTCGGTACTGAGGCTAACCCTGAATCCAGGGATCGATTCCAGTTTATCTATAGTGCCGCCGGTGTGTCCCAGACCTCTGCCGGAAAGTTTGCCTATCTTTAATCCAACGGCTGCGACCAGCGGAACCAGAACGAGCGAGACGGAGTCTCCAACTCCCCCGCTGGAGTGTTTGTCGACTTTGAAGCCCTCTATTCCCGAAAGTGCAAGTTGGTCTCCGGAATTGGCCATTGCCCTGGTAAGCTGTGCGGTTTCTTCCCGGTCAAACGAGTTGAAATAGACGGCCATCAGGAATGCCGACATCTGGTAGTCGGGAATCTCACCAGCCACGTAGTTTTCCACGAGAAAATCGATCTCTTCGGACTCCAGCTTCCCCCCGTTCCTTTTCTTTAGAACAAGGTCAAGAAAACTCATCTTCGTTAACCTTCTTTGATGAAGTGGTTTCCGTCCTCGGCAGGTGGAGTAGCTCTTCCGACTGCCCCGACCAGCACGGCAATTGTTATTAGATAGGGAAGCATCTGGAGGAACTCGTCAGGCACGAAGGGTATCGAGATCCTAAATTGAAGTGCCTGAGAGAACCCGAATAGTGACGCAGCTCCGGCAGCTCCCCATGGGGTCCACTTACCAAATATCATGGACGCCAGTCCGATATAACCTCGACCGGCACTCATTCCTTTGGTGAAGAAATTTGCTTGTTCTATTGCCAAAAATCCTCCGCCCAGTCCGGCTAGCGCTCCGGAAATGAGAACTCCCAGGTACCGCATCTTTGTCACGCTTATGCCGACACTGTCTACTGCAGCCATATGCTCACCCGTCGCTCTCAAGCGAAGTCCGAGTCTGGTCCTGTAAAGAAAGAATCCCGACAGGAAAAATATCGCTACAGTGACGTAAATTACGGGCGAGATCCCTAGGAACTTCGGCAGAGTGCTCTCGACCGATATTTGAGAACCGCCGGTTAGTACGAGAGCGAGGAAAAAAGTAACTCCGGTGGCGAATAAATTTAGTGCAACCCCGCTTATTATGTGATTTGCCTTAAACGTGACGCTAGCTATTGCGTGGATTAGTGCCATTCCTATCCCGGCAACGACCGCCATTAGAATGCCAAGTAACGGACTTCCAGTTGCGTTGGTTATTATGGTTCCGGCAAACGCTCCCATGAGGATAATTCCTTCCAGAGCTATGTTGATAACTCCGGTACTTTCGGAAAACAATCCCCCTAGGGCGGCCAGGGAAATAGGCACGGCCATCCGGATCGTTGCCAACAAAGTTGAAATCGTGAATATGTCCATTATCCAGTCCACGTTAACCCCTCTTTTGTAATCTCTTTAGGAATTTTCTCGCGATCTCCAGCACTATCACGAGCACTATTAAAATGATTGCCTGCATGATCTCGACAATCTGCCTGGGAACGTTGGGAAAGTATAGCTGGACTCCCAGGGCCCCGTTTTCCAAAAACCCGAATAGAATTGCAGCGAGTATAATACCCAGGGGATTATTTCGACCCAGCAGTCCAACTGCAATCCCGGAGAAGCCTATGCCTCCGTACTCGCTTTTAAGGAAATAATGACTTCCGGGACCCAGAATGAAGTTCGCGGTTGCCATCCCGGCGAATCCTCCGCTAATTGCCATGGTCATTACGGTTCGGCTTGATATGTTGATCCCCGCGTATTCGGCGGAGTTTGGATTGAGTCCGGTGGCCCTGATTTCGTACCCCAGTTTCGTTCGCTGCAGAAGTACCAGCGTCAACCCGGCAAGGATTATCGCTACTAAAAACATTATATTTGCCCGTGTCCCTGCCGGAAACCAGGGAATAATTTTGCCCAGACTCGGCGCGTAAGCTCCTTCTGCTACGGTGGGAGTATGGGGAATTCCCCAGTCCGGATTCATAAAGTGGTTCTGGACGATGTACTGAACCAGGGCAATCGCAATGAAGTTCATCATTATAGTGGTAATGACTTCGTGGGCTCCTCGCTTTACCTTCAAATAGCCGGGTATCGCTCCCCAGAGCGCGCCGCCTAAAAATCCTGCAACCAGACAAAGGATGAACAGGATAGGGAATGGGAGCCAGGTGAAGGTAAAACCGACCCAGGCTAGAGCTAACCCTCCAACAAACATTTGCCCTTCGGCACCGATATTGAATAACCCAGCTTTAAAGGCGAATGAAAGTGCCATTGCCGTGAAGAAGTAAGGGGTAGCGCGATATATCATCTGGCTTATCCCGCGCATCGAGCCAAAATTCAGGCTGAGCATTCGCGAGAAGAACGCGAAAGGATTTGTGCCGAGAGAGGTAATTACTATTCCGCCAATTGCGAAGGCTATCAAAATAGCAACCAGCGGAGCAACTCCGTTCATCAGTACGTTGAATAGAAGATCTCTTCTGCTTTCACTGTTCATAAAGTTAAATCATTCCCTAGGAGAAACCTTGTCCAGAGCTTTCCGTCGTACTTCTTCTTTATCCTGACGCTCGGAACCAGTCATGTATACGCCCAGTTCTTCTTTCGAAGTTTCATTCGCATCAAACATCCCGATAAATTCACCTTCGTATATTACTGCTATTCTATCGCTTAGAGATATTATCTCGTCAAGTTCGGAAGAGACCAGCAGCAAACCTTTTCCTCGAGCCCTCTCTTTCATCAAACGCTCGTGGACAAACTCTATTGCTCCTACGTCAATTCCCCTCGTGGGTTGGGCTGCAATGAGAAGTTTAGGTTGCTGGGAGAGTTCCCGGGCTACAATCAACTTCTGCTGGTTACCACCGGAAAGACTCTCGGCAAGAGTTTTAGTGGATGGGGTTTTGATATCGAATTCCTCCACGGCTTTTTTGGCGTGTTCGTCCATATCCCTGAGTTTCATGAATATCCGACTGGAGTAACGTTCGAATGTATGATAACCGAGGACGAAATTCTCCGTAACGGTAAAATCGGTGATCATTCCACGATCCAGTCGATCCTCGGGTATGTGACCTATCCCTTCTTCCCGAATCACCTGGCCGTCTGCGTTGGTCAAGTCGGAATTCTGGACTTCCACCGTTCCGGAAGAAAACTCGTTTATCCCCGTGAGAGCCTCAATTAATTCAGTTTGCCCGTTTCCCTGGACGCCAGCTATGCCGAATACTTCTCCCTCCCGGATCGAGAAGGAGATATCATCGACTATATTCGCCCCCTCGTCGTTTTTAAGGGTAAGGTTTTCAGCCCGAATCAGCTCTTCCCCTTTTTCTGCCTCTTCCTTTTCCACTCTTAGCAATACTTCTCTACCGACCATCATGTTGGCCAGTTCGTTTTTGGAAGTTTCCTGGACTTCTTTTGTTCCGACATCCTTCCCTTCCCTCATTACTGTAACCCTATCGGCGAGATCCATAACTTCATTGAGCTTATGGGTAATGAAAATTATTGTTTTTCCCTGTTCCTGGAGGTTATTGAGGATCTCGTAAAGGCTTTCGACTTCCTGAGGAGTGAGTACTGCCGTTGGCTCGTCCAGGATAAGTACCTCGGCTTCCCGAAAGAGGACCTTTAGTATTTCGATCCTCTGGCGTACGCCGACGGAAAGATCTTCGACTCTGGCTTCCGGGTCGATCTCGAAACCTATGTCGCTGGACAATTCTAATATCCTTTCCTTTGCTTCTTCCCGGTCCAGGACACCGTACTTTGCTATTTCCCTGCCCAGGGTAATGTTGTCGGCGACAGAAAGCGGGGGGACCAGCATAAAGTGCTGGTGGACCATTCCAATTCCAAGTTCGTTAGCGGCCTTCGGGTCTTTTATTTCTAAAGGTTTGTCATCAAAATAAATTTGGCCCTCGTCCTTCGAGTAAATGCCGTAAAGTACCTTCATCAGGGTAGTTTTCCCCGCCCCGTTTTCCCCTACAAGGGCGTGAATTTCTCCTTCCTGGACGGAAAAATCTACCGAGTCGTTTGCCAGGACGCCGGGAAAGCGTTTGTTTATACCTTCCATTCGTATTAGCGGGTCGGTATCGATCTGGTTATCTCGTGCCAAAGTCAACCCCCTCTAACTCTTTTATACATAGCAAAAAGAGGACCCGGAACAGACTCTCCGGGTCCTCCTGGAACTTTCCACAGCGATCAATCTATTGTTTGACCGGTTCCTCAGCCGAGACGTCATCGGGGCTAGAGGGAACCGAGAATTCGCCTTCTACCAACTGGCTCTTTAATTCTTCGACCCTTTCGATCATACTATCGGTTATTAGGTTCTCGCTCGGCAGCTGTTCTATTCGTTTTGGTGAAATTTG
>JAGXLB010000022.1 GCA_018334915.1 Candidatus Bipolaricaulota bacterium | reverse complement strand
TTCTCGATTATTGTCTAACATTGATCCCCCTATTTGTAAGATATTTCTTAACTTCGGAGATGTCGTATTCTCCGTAGTGGAAGATCGAGGCTGCCAATCCCGCACTGGCGCCGGACCGAAAAGCATCAAGGAAATGGTCTGGTTGTCCCGCTCCGCCTGATGCAATTACCGGTATGTCGATTGCACCTGCTACGGAGGAAGTTAATTCCAGGTCGAATCCTCCCTTCGTCCCGTCCGTATCCATCGACGTTAAAAGTATTTCGCCGGCTCCAAGACCCTCAACGCGCTGGGCCCAACTGACAACGGAGATACTACGGGGCCTGGTCCCTCCATGAGTATAAACTTCCCAGCCTTCTTCGGTCTTCTTTCCGTCGATTGCCACGACAAGATTCGCTCGACCCAGGACTTCCGCTGACTTCCTGACCAGATCTGGATCGTCGACAGCAGCGGTGTTCATAAAAACCTTGTCCGCTCCGTTTCGGGCAAGCTGTCTTACGCCTTCGACTGTTTTGATACCGCCTCCGACGGTAAACGGTATAAAAACCTCCCTCGAGACCTGTTTGACCAGATCTAGCAGAATCTTTCTGTCTTCCCGGCTGGCCGTTATGTCCAGGAACACGAGCTCGTCTATTCCAGCAACTTCGTATTCCTTTGCCAGCTCTACCGGATCTCCGGCATCTCGGAGCTTCTTGAACTGGATTCCTTTTACCACCCGTCCTTCCTTTATATCGAGTGCCGCGATTATCCTTTTAGCAAGCATCACAATCACCAAACGTTTCAGTTATTTCAGCCAGGTTCAAAGTTCCCTCGTAGAGAGCTCTGCCCAATATAGCCCCATGAAAATCTCTGTATTCAAGAAACTCCAGGTCTTCCAGACTAGTTATTCCTCCAGCGTATATGACCTCCTGATCATCCCAGAACTTTTTCACCTCAGCTACTCCCTCCAGTTTTCCGTCTGATACTATAGAGGTAAAAACGAATCTGTCTACTTGAGCTTTCAGTTCGTCGAATACTTCTCGGTAACTTAATTCCAGGCTTTTCTGCCAGCCCTCGACTGCAAGGTATTCTGAGCGAACGTCGATGCTTACAGTTAAACCGGTGAACTTTTTCGCGACCGCTTCAAGAAAACCCTTCTCCAGTGCCTTAGTTCCAATTATCGGATTTGCTACGCCAAGATCCTTAACGGTGTGGAGATCTTTTTCGGTACGAATTCCTCCACCAAGCTGCAGAGAAAGATCGGTCCGGCAAAGAATTTCCTTTACGGTTTCGAGGTTTTTCGGTTTACCGCTGAAGGCTCCGTCGAGGTCGACCATGTGAACTTTATCGACATGGCTCTCAAACTCTTTAGCTATTTCCACCGGATCGCCGTAGACCTTCTTCGTCTCCCGCTTTCCTTCCTCAAGTCTGACTGCCTCTCCCTCCATCACGTCAATTGCGGGGTAAATTTTCATTTTCCTCCTATAACTGTTTGAATTTTTTCAGGACTCTCTGACCGTTTGCGCTGGATTTTTCCGGATGAAATTGGACCCCGAAGACGTTTTCACGCCGAACTGTAGCCGGGAAAGCCCCTACTTGATCGTTGGATTCGTACTCAGTCCTCCCGGTTATAATTGCCTCGTTTTCGGGGTTAACGTAATAGGAATGGGTAAAGTAAAAGAAAGACCCGGGCTCAATATCCTCCAGAAGAGTGTTACCTTCTTTGGGGAATACCTGATTCCAGCCGATATGTGGTGAAGCGTCTGCGGGTAGATCGGACACTTGACCCTGCAGAACACTCAGTCCCTCTCCTTCGCCCTCCGAACTTTCCGGGAAGAGAAGTTGCATGCCAAGACAGATGCCAAGGAGCGGTGTTCCCGAACTTATTTTTCTTAAAATCGTTTTCCTCATCGGTCTAAGCTGTTCGACTACTTCACCGAAATTGCCCACTCCCGGAAGAACTATCTTGTCCGCCCGGTCCAGTACTTCGGGACTCATAGTTATCCTCCCTTCGAGGGCCTTCTCCACGCTGGCAAAGTTTCCTATTCCAAGGTCGACTATAGCAATCATTTTAGACCACCTTTGGTACTCTCAACCCTGGTGGTAGCCTTCATGGCTTGCTTAAGGCAGTTTCCAAGAGCCTTGAACCCGGCTTCGATAACGTGATGGGCGTTTGTACCTGCAAGCTGGCGGAGGTGAATCGTCACCTCCAGCGACCGCGATAGCGCCTCAAAAAACTGCCTGGTAAGGGCCAACGAAAACCCGGTCTCTTTCTCCACTGGATTAAGGTCAGTTACGAGGTAAGGTCGGGACAGGTCGACGGAGGCAAGTACCAGTGCCTCGTCCATTGGAATAAGGGAGCTACCGTACCTGGCAATTTTCTCCTCGTCTATCTCCTCTTTTATGGCTTTACCGAGGACGACACCCGTATCCTCCCAGAGGTGATGTCGCAGGTCCCAGGTCGCCTCGATCTCCCCAGGACTATTCATATAGAAAAGAAGCGTATTAAGCAGGTGGTCGAATACGTCATCTCCAGTTTCGACCTCGATATTTCCGCCGAACTCTACAGTAATTTCAACTTCCTCCGTCCGTCGCTTCATCGTCTCTCGCCTCCAGTGATTTCAGGTGGTCAGGCATATTTTCAATCTTTGTCAGTTGCTTTCCAATTCCCGAAATATTCCGAAACTCTTCTTTTCCCGTACTTGCCACGCTAATTGGCTTCATGAAGTCCCGTACGGTCAGAACGGAATCGAACCTGGCAGCCCCTCCAGTCGGTAGCACGTGGTTTACGCCGAGGAAGTAGTCGGCGGCCGCGGCGGGAGTAAAGTCACCAAAGTAAACAGCGCCGGCGTTACGTACTTGGTCGAGAAGGTCCTTGCCTTCGGAGACCATTATCTGAAGGTGTTCGGGGGCTAATTCGTTTGCTCTCGCGACACATTCAGAAAGGTCCTCCTTGAACTCAATTTCTGCCCCGGAATCTTCGCAGTTCTTCCCGAGTTCGACTGAGGTAGTTAACAGCCACGCCAGGGAATCATCTCCATGTTCGAGTTGAGAGCGCAGGTCTGCAATAACCAGGTCTCTATCGGCTGTTTCGTCTGCTATAATGCAGACTTCGGAGGGTCCCGCTAGGCTATCAATTCCCACCTGCCCGTAGACCTGTCTCTTGGCCTCGTTTACGTACCTGTTTCCAGGCCCAAATATTTTATCAACGGGAGTCAGTCCCGTACCGTAGGCCATGGCTCCTATTGCCTGGGCTCCTCCCAGTCGATAAATCTCGCCTATTCCCAGGACTTCGGCAACGTAGAGGACGTGAGGGTCAATTTCCCCGTCCGAAGGCGGACTCACAACCACTATATCGTCGACTCCAGCCAGCTGAGCCGGGACCCCTGTCATTATCAGAGTTGACGGCAAAGGGCTACCTCCGGGGACGTAGATACCAACCCGTCCCAGGGGCCTGTAAACGGTCCCATAGATTGACCCTGCCTGAAGATAGAGGTCGTCGCTGGGTCTCTGCCTTTTGTGATGCTGGCGAACCCGTCCTATCGCCTCTTGAATGGCTTTCCTCTCCTCTTTTGTAACCTCGTCAGGTCCGGGAAAATCCGTATCTTCCACGCGTAGAGAACCCCTGTAATTGTCAAACTTCTCAGAATACTTCTTTACTGCTTCTTGCCCGCTTGATTCTATATCGGCCAGTATTTCAGCAACGTAGGGCTTAAGATCCATTCTTGACCACTTCCCTTATGGAGTACACAAGTTCGTTAACTCTGTCGAACTGGGTTTTCTGGGAAATCCTGTTGACAAGCAGGAGTGCTGAACTTTCCAGTATGGTTTTTGCTTCCACAAGACCGTTTGCTGCCAGAGTGTTTCCTGTCTGGACCACGTCGACCACTGCGTCCGCTATCCCTGCTGAAGGAGCGAGTTCTGTCGACCCGTCCACAACGATGACTTCGATAGCCACTCCAAGAGAGCGAAAAAATTCCCTGGTGATCGACGGATATTCCGTGGCAATCCTGTAGCCATCCATTTGCCTGGGGGTGGTTGAATCCTCGTCCATCCGGGCGACGCTGACCCGACACTGACCAAAAGGGAGGGAAAGTGGAACAAAGACATCGGGTGACTTCTCGTGTACGACGTCTCTTCCGGTAATTCCTATGTCGGCTCCTTCTTCTACGTAGGTTGGAACGTCGGCTGGCTTTGCCAGCAGAACTTCGTGGTTGCCGTTGGAGTGGGTTAGTTCCCGGTTTTTCTCGATGGTTAGACCCGGAATAGTCTGGCGAAGCACGCTTATCGAGTCCTCGAGAAGTCTCCCACTGGGAAGGACGATTTTCATGATTCCACCTCTACCGGTACTCCGGATTCGATCCTGTTTTTGGCTTCGGTCAGCTTTTCCTTTGTAGGTCCGCCAATTTTCTTCCTCTCCATTCTTTCCAAGCCGGTGAAAACCTCCAGAACCGACTCAAGATTGAAGGCAAAGCCGCAGGCATCTGAATCAAAGAAGGTATATTCTCCTCCGTAACCAAGCGGAGATCCCGTACCTGGAGAGTATATCTCAAATGTCAGATCCTCGTAATAGGGCATCCCTCGTACCGTTCCGAAGTCCGCGAACACCCGTTCGTCGTCAAGGTTTTTGAGGATCTTATTAAGCCTGTCGTAACTGCAACGTTTATCCCTGTAATTGAATAGCTGCCATATTTGGTCTTTTTTCTCCTCGGTTATGTCGAGATCGTCAATCAGATCGAAGCTTCGGTGGTAAAGAGCGCTGAATACCTCCTCCCGCAGGTCGGGTATGTCACTAATAGCCGACTCCCAGACCTGCTTACTTCCTACGTCCACGAAAAAGTCCTTTATCCCGAGCGACTCGAGTCCCGTTATGATCGAACTGATAATCTCGAGTACCATCCAGAGATCATCACCGCCGATGTACTCGGCCCCGAACTGCCAGTTGCCGGACGTATCACCGTCAAGGACTTCAGAAATATAGAACAGCTTCCGCCTTTTTTCGTCTGTCAATCTTGCCAGAATCTGCGAAGTTATGTCGGGTTTGATCACGTAGAATTCCATCCCGTCAGTGAATTTAGTTCCTTTATCGAGTTCGTCCTCGAACTCTTCTATGGCAGGTAAAAGTATTTCTCGATAATTCCAGAGATCGTAATTTTGCCTTAGCACCCTGGCTACGGTCGATAGACTGGTTGATTGGTTTATCCAGTTTCCGTTCATGTTTACCTCCAGTTCCGGTAAAAGAGGGACTAAAAGTTTTTGTTACTGGTTAATAGGAGTTTATTAGATGAAAAATAATGTTTGGTAGTTTTTAACTGAAAGTCGTTAGGTCAGGTCAGGTGGTGGAGATGGCGGGAACATCTCCGATGGTGTTTAGCTGAAGATGAGAAGACCGTTTTTTTCTGACCATTTTCGTATGACATTTTAAAGAATAATAACGATGAGCACTGGGTATGTCAACCAGAATCGGAATGAACTGTACGAATTGGTTGAATAGGTTATTTATCTCCCGGTATAACTTGCGAATAGTGGATTCTGTCATATACTTTTTTAGGGTTTAAGGATAGAAGCACAATTCGTTCAAGTCACTTAATCTAGAAAAATAATTACTGGTAAATTGATATAAATGGAGGTAATTATGCCCATTAGTTCTAACTCTTTCGATATGGCCGTTAAGTTCGAACAGGAAGGTTACGATTACTATAAGAAACACGCCGGCAGCACAGAAAACCCTTTTGTGGTATCCGTGCTGGAAAAGCTGGCTGAACGAGAAGAAGACCACATTAGAGTCATAAAGGAATTAGCCGAAGGCAAAAAAATTGAGGAAGTCGATCTGGAGAAAGTCGATCTGGAGAAAGCAACACGAGAGGTATTTGAAGAGTTCTCGGAAAGTGAAAGAGAAGGCTGGAAAGAGGAAAAGGCTAGCGTCTACGACCACGCGCTTGAACTGGAGACTAAGCTGGCCGAACTCTACAAAGAAATGGCGAAAGAAACCGACGATGAGGACGAAGAGGAGTTCTTTAAAGCCCTTATGAAAGAAGAGGACAAACATTACGAGACCCTACAAAACGTTTTTTACTACCTGACAGACCACGATCGCTGGATGGCCGAAAAAGAAGGTGAAATCTGGGGCTGGATGAACACTTAACACTTAAACAGTTTTTAGGTATCTGATTATATCTCACGATACCAGCTATTGATTAATACTTAAGAAGCCCAATTGGAATTCCAATAAATTTAGAACTAGAACTCAGATTAGGCAGCTACCTCGCCGATCTGGCGGGGTAGTTTCGTTTTAAACAAGTGGTAAAGGTGACCGAAGAGAAAAAGAAAGTCGCTTTTCAGGGTGAACCAGGCGCGTACAGCGAGCAGGCCCTCCGTAAGTATTTTGAGCGGGAAGGAGTTAGAGTGGCGAGTATCCCCTGTGGGTCTCTGGAATCCGTTATCGTGGAGGTGGAGAAGGGAGGAGCTTCCACGGGTATAATACCTGTAGAAAATTCTATAGGGGGATCCGTCGACAGATCTTATAAGCTTATTTCCCAGGGAGGCGTCCACGTTAATGGAGAAGTCTATCTTCACGTCCGGCACTCGCTTTTAGCAATTGACGGGACTGATATGTCGGAAATAGATACTGTTTATTCACATCCTCAGGCCCTGAAACAATGTAGAGAATTCCTTGCCGAATTAGACGTCCGAACGCGCGCAACTTACGATACAGCAGGATCTGCCAAAATGGTTAAGGAGCACCAGGACGGTAAGGTAGCTGCGGTTGCCAGTAAGTTTGCTGGTGAAAAGTACGAATTGAATGTTCTAATGGAAGACATCCAGTCTGCCACTAAAAACCATACCAGGTTTCTCCTGGTGAGCCGGGAGCCCGAAACAGAAAAGACGGCTGACCGTGCTTACAAAACCACTATAACGTTCGAACTGGAGGGCGGAGCCGGATCTCTATACTGTTGTTTGGCACCGTTCGCCGAGAAGGATATAAACCTAACCATGATACAGTCCAGGCCAACCGAAACCGGCAGGTGGGAGTACCACTTTGACCTGGAATTAGAGGGTCATCGGAAGGACAAGCCGGTGGAGAGAGCTATCACCGAGTTAAACCAGCTTGTACCCGAGGTTCGCTTGCTCGGATCCTACCCCAGAGGGAAAATTCTTTAATTTTTTTTATCCCTGATTTTTCTGGTTTTGCTTTATAGTATCATTTATTTAGCCAAAACCCATTGACAATATCACGCCTATAAAGTAAAATGCTTTAAATTAAGGTGAAAATATGGAGTCAATAGTAAATAGTTTTTTTGACCAGCCCGGCTATAGTGTCCTGAATATTGACTCCACCCTAGGTGTTTTTTCTCGCCTGCTCGAGATTTCCATATCTTTCTTAATTACACTCGTCGTTATTCTGCCCCTTTAGGGGCAATTACTTCTGTACCAAGGCCTTTCTATAAATTCCTTTACTTATTTTTTCGAAATATTGAGTTTGACTGGTTCTAAAACAAATTAAATGGAGGTATCTATAATGACCAAAGAAGTAAGGCAAAAACCTAACTCTACTGGTGTATCCGGCTCAGATGCTGTCCATGGGAGCAACCATTGCTGTCCCAGGTGTGGAGGAGAAGTGGTTCCTACCACTCAAGGAGTTTCAGCATCTTTTCCCTCACCCGCTCTCAGAAGACTCGTTTGCTCTGAGTCCGACTGTAATTACGTCAAATACGTGAAACTTAACTCGACTGGATTTGCTTCTGAAGTGGGTTCAGCTATCAACAGAGGAGACCAGGGTGCGTAGCGATAAGGTAAAAAAAGGTCCGGAAAGGGCCCCTCACCGGTCTCTAATGAGGGCAACTGGGCTTGATGGAAGTGATATCGATAAACCAATAATCGGGGTTGCAAATTCCTACAACGAGTTCGTTCCCGGCCACATTCACCTTGATGATCTGGCGGAAGTGGTTAAGCGTGGAATAACGCATGGCGGAGGGACCCCAGTAGAGTTCAATACCATAGCAGTTGACGACGGGATAGCTATGGGGCACGAAGGGATGTTTGCCTCATTGCCGTCACGCGAGGTTATTGCTGATTCGGTGGAATTACAGGGATTCGCCCACCAGTTTGACGGTCTGGTGCTGCTGGCATCTTGTGACAAGATATTACCTGGAATGTTAATGGGGGCGGCCAGACTGGACTTGCCCACGGTGGTCGTAACCGGGGGCCCCATGGAAACCGGGTGTTTTCAGGGAGAAGCTATGGACCTGTCTACCGTCTTTGAATCAGTTCCCAGGGTAAAACAGGGAGATATGGATGAAGAGGAACTCCTGGATATTGAGAAAAATGCCTGTCCCGGAGCCGGATCGTGTGCGGGAATGTTTACAGCAAATACCATGGGAGCGGTAGTGGAATCCATGGGATTATGTTTCCCATTTGGGGGCACAGCACTGGCAAGATCTACCCGGAGGAATAACATCGCCCACGAGAGTGGTCAAAAAGTGGTCAATCTGGCAAAAGAGGATAGGTGTATGAATGAATTACTGGAACTTGAAAGCCTGCGAAACGGATTAAAAGTGGGCATGGCACTTGGAGGGTCTACTAATATGGTTCTTCACCTGTTGGCTCTCGCGAACGAAGCGGGCGTTGAATTTAATCTAGGTGACGTCGATGAGGTTGGACAAAAGACGCCTCACCTGGTGGATATGAGCCCTGCCGGACCCAACAGGGTAGGAGACCTTCACGAAGCGGGCGGGATACCCGCCGTCATGAAGACTATGGGGAGGCAGCTGGAAGAGAAAGCTCCCGTAGTGGAAGGGGGCACAGTAGAAGATCGTCTAAAGAAAGAATACGAGGTCGACCGAGAAGTGATCAGAGAATTTTCCGAACCCTTCCACACTAAAGGTTCGATAGCCGTATTAACCGGGAATTTGGCTCCGGGAGGAGGAATTGTAAAACGTACTGCGGTAGACGAAACCATGCTCAACCACGAAGGAACGGCAAAAGTTTTCGATTCCGAAGAGGAAACGGTCAGAGCAATCGATAGCGGGAAAATCGAACCGGGTAACGTCATAGTCATAAGATACGAGGGACCAAAAGGTGGTCCTGGTATGAGGGAAATGCTAACCCCAACGAGCAGGATAAGCGGAGGCAATCTAGCGGGAAAAGTCGCTTTAATTACTGATGGGAGGTTCAGCGGGGCCACAAGAGGTGCGGCAATTGGCCACGTGGCCCCGGAAGCCGCTTCCGGAGGACCTATCTCCTGCGTAAAGGACGGAGACAGTATAGAAATCGATATACCCAAAAGGAAGCTGGAACTGAAATTATCCGAAGAAGAGTTGAAAGAGAGAAAAAGTGAAGTAAGCCCTACGTCAAAGAAGGTAAATACCCACGGTAGAAAGTTTTTGGCAAGGTATTCGAAATTAGTTTCAGGTGCGGATAAAGGAGCAATTATGGATTCCGGAAAAACGAATGGAGGAGATCTCTAATGGCTCAGACAAAAGATGGGAATGAATCGAGAACAGCTACGAAAAAGAGACCGAATGAAGAATCCAGCCCGGATAAAGAAAGAACAATTACGGGCGCAAGGGCGGTCATCAATGGTCTGGAAGAACAGGGGGCGGAGGTAGTGTTTGGAATTATTGGGGGAGCAATTATGCCGATTTACGACGAGCTGGGTAAATCGGATAAAATTCGCCATGTTACAACAACCCACGAGCAAGGAGCGATACACGCCGCGGACGCTTACGCGAGAGTGACGGGTAAACCCGGAGTGGTATTCGCTACCAGTGGTCCCGGCGCTTCGAACCTGATGACCGGTGTTGCCAACGCGTACATGGATTCTTCGCCAGTAATATCGTTTACCGGACAGGTTGCTACACCTTTGATTGGACAGGATTCTTT
Source organism: Candidatus Bipolaricaulota bacterium (assembly GCA_018334915.1). Classification (GTDB taxonomy): domain Bacteria; phylum Bipolaricaulota; class Bipolaricaulia; order M55B111; family M55B111; genus JAGXLP01. The sequence continues at coordinate 11,952 of JAGXLB010000022.1, read as the reverse complement.
CCAGGAAGTTGACGTAAGAGGGATGAGTGACCCGATAACGAAACATAACTACCTGGTTATGGAACCGAAAGAGGTGCCGAAAACCATCAGGAAGAGCTTTCACCTCGCCCAGTCCGGCAGGCCGGGTCCGATTGTCGTGGATTTACCCAAGGACGTTCAAATGGGAGAATTTACCCGGGAGGAAGATAGCCAGGATGAAAAAGAATTCAAAGGGTACGAGGTAAATCCCGACGTTAATGGGCAGGAAGTGGAGGACCTGGCGGATAGCCTGCTGGCAGCTGAGAGACCGGTGGTATTGATTGGAGGAGGAATAGCCCAGGCTGGCGCTGAGTCGGAACTAATGAAGGTTGTAGAAGAACTGGAACTACCCGTGGCGAGTTCTCTGATGGGGCTGGGATGCGTGAATTCCCGCGACCCCCATCTCATCGGGATGGTTGGGATGCATGGCTCCGGTCCGGCAAACAAAGCAATCGCGAAATCCGATTTCTTGCTGGCGGTCGGAACCAGGCTGGACGATAGAATAACTGGAAACGTAGAGGAATTCGCACCCCGCGCGGAGATTGCTCATGTTGATATAGACCCGGCTGAAATGGGAAAGATAATTCAGCCTGACTTCCCGGTAGTTGGTGATGCAAAGAAAGTTTTGTCTTCTCTTAACGATCTGGTTGAGGGTAAAGGACAAATCGATAAAGAGTGGTGGGGCCAAATAAGGAGCTGGTTTGATAAATACTCGATGGATTCGAAAGGCGGCGAATCAGTATTAAAGCCTCAGGAAGTTGTCAGGGCGTTGAGTGAACTAACCGACAATGACGAAACCATAGTCACTACAGGGGTTGGTCAACATCAGATGTGGGCGGCCCAGCATTACGAATTTACGTATCCCAATCAACTAATAACCAGTGGCGGTCTTGGCACCATGGGGTTTGGATTTCCTGCTGGAATCGGTGCTCAAATAGCTGCGCCCGATCGGCCCGTGGTTACAGTTACGGGGGACGGATCGTTCCAGATGAATATCCAGGAATTAACTACCGCAGTTCGGGAACGGCTCCCGATAACAGTTGTAATCCTGAGAAACGGGTCTCTCGGCATGGTTCGCCAGTGGCAGCAACTTTTCTTTGATAACAGACTGGTAGAAACGCTAATAGACGAAGGAACTCCTTCACTGGCAAAGGTCACGGAGGCTTACGGAGGAAAGGGAATCTCGGTGGCGGAAGAAGAAGGACTTCGCCCGGCGATGCAGGAAGCGTTGAATTACGATAGAGGCCCGTCGGTAGTGGAGTGTTTCGTTGCTGAGGAAGAAAACGTGTTTCCTATGGTTCCGGCTGGAGCGGCAAACGAAAACTTCATTCTGGGGGAAGGCGATGCCTAAACCAAAAGAAAAGCAGCTTCACCCCCTGACGGCTTTAGTAAAAAACAAGAGCGGCGTGCTTTCCCGCCTGTCCGGATTACTTGCCCGAAGAGGATTCAATATAGACAGCCTTGCAGTGGGGGAAACGACTGACTCCAGGTATTCAAGGATGTCGATAATCGTAAATGGCGACAGGAAGACGCTGGACCAGGTAGTGAAACAGCTAAACAAGCAGGTTGACGTAATTTCCGTCAAGGACCTATCCGATAGGTCTCACGTCGAAAGGGAACTCTCTCTTATTAAGGTACATGCGGGAACGGAGAATCGAAGCGAAATAATCGAACTGGCAGACATATTCCGGGCAAAGGTGGCGGATGTAGGTAAAAAGTTTGTGATCGTGGAAGCAACTGGCGGTGCCGACAAGGTAAAGGCTCTGGAGGATTTACTGGAAGAATTCGGGATTGAGGAAATTGCTCGAACCGGAAGAGTCGTCCTGGAACGGGCGGAGAAAAGGAAAGACGAGAAATCAGAATAACCTTTAAAAGGAGGATACTTTGTCAGCTACAGTTTACTATTCAGACGATGCAAAAAAAGATTACATTTCTGATAAAAAAGTGGCTATTATCGGTTATGGGAGTCAGGGGAGGGGCCAAGCCCAGAATCTAAATGATAGCGGCGTGGACGTCATTGTAGGGCTCAGAGAAGGTAGTTCTTCGAGGGAAAAAGCGAAAGACGACGGCCTGGAAGTAGGAACAATAGAAGAAGCTGCAAAAGCCGGGGACATAGTTCAGATTTTAATTCCTGATAACGTTCAGCCCGAAGTTTATAGGAATAAGGTCGAACCCTATTTAAGTTCGGGCGACGCTCTATTCTTCTCTCACGGGTTCAATATACACTTCAACCAGATTCAACCACCGGAGTACATCGACGTTGCGATGGTTGCCCCGAAAGGTCCGGGTAATCTCGTCAGGCGGGTCTACAGGGAAGGAGAGGGAGTGCCCGCTCTGCTGGCAATATATCAGGATTACACTGGAGAATCAAAAGACGTGGGTCTTGCTTACGCTCACGGTCTCGGTGCTACTCGGGCCGGAGTAATTCTGACTACGTTCAAAGAGGAAACGGAGACGGATCTATTTGGCGAACAGGCCGTGCTCTGCGGGGGTGTCACCGAGCTGATTAAGGCGGGATTCGAGACTTTGACGGAGGAAGGTTATCAACCCGAAATCGCTTATTTCGAGGTGCTAAATGAGCTGAAGTTGATCGTGGACCTGATCTACGAAGGTGGATTGACAGAGATGAGGAGATCTATTAGCGATACAGCAGAGTACGGTGACCTTACGCGAGGGAAGAGGGTTATCGGAGAGGAAAGCAGGCAGGCAATGAAAGAACTTTTGAAAGAAATTAAATCGGGGGAGTTCGCCCGGGAATGGATAACGGAGAACAAGGCAAACCGACCTCAATTTACTCGATTGCAGGAGATGGACGAGAATCACGAAATCGAAGAGGTTGGCCGTAAGTTGAGAAAATTGATTACCCGATAGAGGAAATCTGAAATGGAAGAAAGAAAAGTAGAGATATTCGATACCACTCTTAGGGACGGAGAACAGACACCCGGACTTAGCTTCCCTCTAGCGAAAAAACTAGAAATTGCCCGGAAGCTGGATCAGCTCGGCGTTGACGTCATCGAGGCGGGATTCCCTGCAAGTTCCGAAAAAGAAATGGAATCCGTAGCTGAGATTGTCCGCGCGGTAGATACGCCCGTATGTGTTCTGGCAAGGATTAAGGAAAGGGACCTGGAACCCGCGTTTGACTCAGGAGCGGAAATAGTCCACGTTTTTGCGTCGACTTCGGAGATCCAGCTGAAAAAATCGATGAAAATGTCCGAAGACGAGGTAATGGAACAGTCCATTGAAATTGTCTCGAATGTCAAAGAAACCGGAAAAACCTGTATATTTAGCCCAATGGACGCTTCTAGAACTGAAGAGGACTATCTTCTGGAAATTAGCAGGGCGGTAAAAGAGGCGGGCGTCGACATGATAAATATACCAGATACTGTCGGGGTTGCCCTGCCCGATCAGGTAAAAGATATGGTTACGGCAGTAAAGAAGGAAGTAGAAATACCTCTTAGCGTCCACTGTCACGACGATTACGGTCTCGCAGTAGCGAACTCTATTGGGGGAGTAAGAGGAGGAGCTGATCAGATTCAGGTTACTATAAACGGACTCGGTGAAAGGGCGGGAAATGCTTCCCTGGAAGAGACGGTTATGAACGTCGAGAGGATGGACTCAGTTCACACCGGAATAAATAAGGAAGAACTCTTTAAAGCTTCAAAGCTGGTAGAAAGATTGAGCGGAATCCAGTTACCACCGATGAAGCCGGTCGTAGGCAGAAACGCGTTTTCTCACGAAAGTGGTATTCATGCAGCGGGAATGGTCGAGGATAAAAGTACTTTTGAACCGGAGTTGATGGACCCCGAAACGGTCGGCCACCGGAGACGTTTCATTGTTGGCAAACACGCGGGACGACAGGGCCTTAAAAAAGTACTCTCAGAGGCGGGCCTTGAGCCAACCGGGCCCGAGGTAAACCAGATACTGAAAAAAGTGAAATCGATAAGCAGTAACGGCAAAAAACTTTCCGAAGCGGATCTCTATGCAATAGCGGAAACGGAACTGGATAAGCCAGCCGAAAAAGAACTAGTAGAACTGGAGCAGGTTTTCGTCATGACCGGCGACAACGCTACACCCACTGCCACTATTACGGCGAAGGTAGGGGGGGAGGAAAAGACGGAATCGGGCAACGGGGTTGGTCCTATAGATGCGGTTTTCAAGGCAATGAAGAGAATCATCGGCGAGAAAAAACAGATAGAAATTTCCGAGTTCCGAATTGACGCGATTACAGGAGGGAGCGACGCGGTAGCCAACGTTGTAATTGCACTTGAAGACGAGAGGGGCACTGCCGCAGAAGCGCGAGGTACGGGAGACGATATAGTAATTGCCAGCGTTGAAGCACTTTTAAACGCGGTCAATCTCCTGGCGAGAAAGGACGATGCAGAAAGGGCTAGAAAGAAAAAGATCAAAAACCTCAAGACCGAAAAATGAAATCCGGCGTGAACCGTGCTTGATCCGAAAAATTTCGTGACGATAAAGATCGACAAGAACTCAATAGAGGCCAAAAAACTAAAAATAATAAAAGGTGAAATAGATGAAAAAAGTTGCTGTAATACCGGGAGACGGAGTTGGTCCGGAGGTAGTGAGAGCCGCAATGAGAGTGCTGAGAGAGCTACCGGTAGACCTCGAATTTGCGAAATACCATGCCGGTGATGCGGTTCTGGCCGATCGGGGCACTGCTTTACCCGAAGAGACTTTAAAAGCAGCCCGGGAAGCGGACGCTGTTTTGCTCGGTGCGGTGGGGGATAGTGCCGCCGACGTGGTTATTAGATTGAGACAAAAATTGGATACCTACGTCAACCTCAGACCGATAAAGGCTTATTCCGGCGTAGATTGTGTAGATTCCGAAGCGAATCTGGCTATCGTACGAGAAAATACAGAGTGCCTATATGCGGGGATAGAAAACGAAATAGTTCCCGGAGTTACAACGGCTACAAGAGTAATATCCGAAAAGGCGAGCAAAAAAATTGCGGAATACGCTTTCGATTACGCGGAAGCGGAAGGCAGGCCTCTGGTAAGCGCGATTCACAAAAACAACGTTCTACCCGTAACTGGAGGACAATTTCTTAAGTCGGTGGAAGAGGTTGCCCGAACTTACGAAATCGAATACGAGGATATCCTGGTCGACGCGGCCGCGCTCTATCTCGTAAAGGACCCTGAGAGGTTTGAAGTCGTCCTTACAACCAACCTTTTTGGTGATATCCTTTCCGACCTTGCCGCAGGACTAATTGGCGGATTGGGTTTGTCGCCTTCGGCCAATATAGGAGATGAACACGGACTATTCGAGCCCGTTCACGGGACAGCTCCGGATCTCGCCGGTAAAGGTGTTGTTAATCCAACCGCGGCAATTCTTTCCGCCAGTTATATGCTTAATTTCCTGGGGGAGCCCGAGCAAGCAAATAAGTTGGAAAATGCGGTGGAAGAAACGCTTGCCGCGGGGGACACGACTCCCGACCTGGGAGGTAGTATGGATACGATGGAAATGGCACAAGCAGTTTCGGGGAGGGTTGGTTAGCGATGACCGAGCAGGACGTACTGGTTTTTGATACCACTTTGAGGGACGGTTCCCAGGGCAGGGATATAAACTTCTCGCTGGAGGATAAGAAGAGGGTCGCTTGGCGACTGGACGACCTGGGCGTTGATTACATCGAAGCGGGCTGGGTGCCGAGTAATCCAAAGGATACGAAGTTCTTCCAAGAATTCGATCAGGGAACCCTGGAGGAGGCAAGACTTGTAGCACTTAGCAGTACGAGAAGACCCGGTAAGGCCCCCGGCGAGGATAAGAACCTGCTGGGGTTGCTGGACTCCGGAGCTCCAGTTGTAGGTACAGTGGGAAAAAGCTGGCGCCTTCACGTGAATGAAGTTCTGGGTGTCTCCTCTGAGGAGAACCTGAGCATGATCGCCGATTCAGTAACCTATCTTCGAGAGAACGGAAGGGATGTCCTGTACGACGCCGAGCACTTTTTCGACGGGTTTAAAGACGACCCTAATTACGCTCTCGAAACCATCAAAGCCGCGGAAGAAGCCGGGGCAGACGTCATCTGCCTTTGCGACACTAACGGCGGCACTACCCCAACCGAGGTCGGGGAAATAGTTGGCCGAGTTCGTGAAGCGGTTGAATCGCAGCTCTCTATCCACGCTCACGACGATTCAGGGCTGGCAGTAGCAAACTCCCTTTTTGCTGTAGAATCCGGAACAGAAGTAGTTCAGGGCACAATAAACGGATACGGGGAAAGAGTCGGTAACGCGGATTTATGCACACTTATTCCGGACCTGATACTGAAAAAGGGATTAAATTGCCTGAAATCGAAAGATAGCCTGAAAGACCTTACCTCCTTATCGCGGTTCGTTTCGGAAATAGCAAACAAACCGCCCGAGAAGAGGGCCCCGTTTGTGGGGGTGAATGCCTTCAGTCATAAAGCCGGACTTCACGTGGATGCCGTATTGAAACAGCCGGGGACTTTTGAGCACGTATCGCCGAAGGCTGTCGGTAATGAACGAAAATTTTTGGTATCGGAACTTTCGGGTGGCAGTACCGTAGAGCGGAAACTGAAGAGTGTTGGCGTCGATACGGAAAAGGAGGGAGGTACTCACAAAGAAGTTCTGGAGAACATAAAGAAACTGGAGGAAGAGGGCTACCAGTTCGAGAACGCCGACGCGTCTTTTGCTCTTCTTGCGAAGAGGGTTCAGGGAAAACTACCGGAGTTTTTCGAGGTTCTTGAGTACGAGATACTGACCACCAGGGTAGACGGGAAAGAGCCTACCGCAAAAGCCAGCGTGAAGCTCAGGGTGGACGGAGAAGTTAGAGACGCGATAGAAAGGGGACATGGGCCCGTGGACGCCCTTGATAACGCTTTTCACAGGTGCCTCAATAGCTTCTACCATTCGATCGAGAATATGAAGTTGACGAATTATAAAGTCAGGATCCTCGAGAGTTACCGCGGAACTGCTGCAGTACCGCGCGTCATGATCGAAATGAAGGACGGTGACAAGACCTGGAATACTATCGGAGTATCCGAAGACGTCATAGAAGCAAGCTGGGAGGCGCTGCGTGACGGTTACATCTACGGATTGCTTAGCGAACGGACGGAAGTGACCGGTCACGTGGACTGATATATCCTGGTTCCAGTCTCTTCTGTCCCGGTGATTTTACCGAACTTCTCCTTTACCTGGAGCGCCAGTTCGCCCGGCTCCCCGTCGCCTATTTTTCGTCCGTCTATCTCCGCTACGGGAGCAACCTCGGCGGCGGTACCCGAGAGGAAAACTTCGTCCGCAGTAAAGACCTCTGCCAGCCCGAGGTCTTCCTCCTTAACCTCGTATCCCATTTCCTCAAGCAACTCCAAAACTACCCCCCTGGTGATTCCTGGCAGGTTATTTATTACAGGAGGTGTATATACTGCGCCCTTCCGGTAGACAAAAATATTGTCTGCGCTACCCTCTGATACGTTTCCCTGCGTATCGAGCATTAATGCCTCGTCAGCTCCCCAGGTTTTAGCCTGCATTAAGGCTAGAACGTTAGTCAGGTAATTCATGTGTTTGACTGTTGGTGGAAGACCCTCTTTTGGCTGGTTGCGAAAGGTAGTGGTTAACATTTTTAAGCCTTCTTCGTACAGTTCAGTTCCATAAAGAGACTCCCACTCTTTGGAAATTATTATAACAGTAGGGTCGCTGCAGGAATCAGTATCAATTCCAAGTGAGCCCTTCCCCCGGGTAATGATCGGTCTGATGTAAGCTTCCCCAAACCCGTTTTCCCTTAAGGATTCCAGAATTTTATCCTTCATATCTCCTGCTTCGAAAGGAATTTCTAGATTGATTGCCCGAGCACTTCTGTATAACCGGTCGACGTGATCATCCAGTTTAAACACGTAGCCGTCATAAGCCCTGATCCCTTCAAATACTCCATCGCCATAAAGAAGTCCGTGGTCAAAAACGCTTATCTTTGCTTCCTCTTCCGGAACAAATTCTCCGTTGAGATAGATTTTTGCCATTTTTCCTCCTTGTTAGATCGGTTAATTTTCACCCTCTTCGTAACCCTTTAATATGAGACTGGTTTCTGTGGTTTGTACTTCGTCCATATTCCGAAATTCCTCAATTAGATCGTTTAATTGCTGAACTGAACTGGACTCCAGATGAGCCTGAATATCCTTGTCACCCGTCAGCTCGAAGACGGTAGCCACTTCTTCGAAAGATGCTATTTTTCGGGTTGCTCGGGTCGTATAGGAAGAGCTATTCAGGGAGAAAGAAATCAACGCCTCTACTTGAGCGGGTATCCTGCTTTTAATATCGAGGTCCAGTATGTCATCCGCTATCTCCAGAAGATCTATATCGGTAAACCTGGTTTTGCCACCCGCCTCGGAGCCTTTTACCCTGGAGACAATTTCCCGAAGTTGATCCTCGTCGGGTTCGACACCCATTTCGGTTAATCGGTCCTTTACGGCGGCCTTTCCGGTATACTTATCGATGATTATTTCGCGGTGTTTTTGGACTATCTCCGGAGGTATTGCCTCGTAGGTCTCCGGGTTTTCGAGCACTGCCTTCGTATGGAGCCCAGACTTGTGAGCGAAAGCGTGTTCGCCAACTATCGGTTCGGTTTCAGAGTTAAACAAACCGGATGCTTTTTCAACCGTCCGCGATATTTCCGGTAACATATCGAGATTCCAATCATTATCAACGTCGTAAAGCCTGGACAAGGCGACCACGACAGGCGCCAGCGGTGCTATACCGGTTCTCTCTCCGAGGCCGTTTACCGTTACGTCAATTAGATAAGCGCCCGATCCAAAGCCCGATAGTGAATTCGCCACTGCCATCCCGTAGTCATTGTGACAATGAGTGTGGACCGGGATGTCAATTCTCCGGATCACGTCCTCAATTAATTTCCCGTAGGAAAAAGGGGTAGCGGTTCCCACCGTATCGGCGATACTTATCCTGTCGGCTCCGGCTTCTGTCGCTGTAACGATTGCTTCTTCGAGGTATCCGGGATCCGTTCTGGTGGCGTCCTCCGGGGTAAAACGGACTTTAAAATCCCGGTCTTTAGCATAGGAAACTGACTCCCGTATTTTTTCGAGGGCGCCGGTTCGATCTATGTGGAGCTTATGTTCAAGGCTAAGCTGTGAAGTTCCGAGAAAGATCCCAACCCAGTCTACGTCGATATCGGATGCCATGTCGATATCCTCCTTTAGAGCTCTGGAATGGGCCATTGTTTCGGCTTTGAGATCTCCTCCGGAGATAACCCGACAGGCCTTTTCGATGTCGCCCGAGACCACTGGATGACCAAGTTCGATAATGTCTACCCCAAACTCGTCAAGCTTGCGGGCTATCTCTTTCTTTTCTTCGATTGAAAACGAAACACCGGGCGTTTGCTCGCCTTCTCTTAGAGTAGTATCAAGTAATTGCATTTTAACTTCCCCCAGATTCTTCTAGTCTTCTCAAAGCTTTGGCCAAAACTTCGCGGGCGCGGGATAGCTCTTCCAGTTCGAGGTGTTCGTCGGGAGTATGGTCCAGCGAAGAGTCTCCGGGACCATAAGCGACTATTGGAACCTCCCAGCTTTCCGCAAGGATGTTCATGTCAGCAGTTCCCGTCTTTAGCTTGAAGCTTGGCTTACCGCCGACTTCTCTTATTCCACCAATTAATGCGCTAACAAGTCGCGATCGCTTCGACGACCTCACCGGTGGTATACCCCTGGTCGTTTCCACAGATGCTTGACCTCTATGGTTTTTGATGAACTCACGCAGTTTCTCCCGATCGAAGTCGTTGCTGGTCCTAATATCCAGGATCATATCCACGGAGTCACGGAACGGTTCTTTTTCCGTCGTGATGTCGGTGAGGCGGACATCATTGCTGTTGAATCCAGTTGGACCGGAACCAAAATTTTTCCTGAGTAGGTGAAAAAACGACACCGCCTCTTCCGCGGGAAGAGGTGTCCCTTCACCTCTGTGGGTTTTGGAAACTGAATGAGAATAAGAAAGTTGAATGGAGCCACGGTAACCGAGAGTAATTCCATTCCAGCTACTTGGTTCCCCTACCACCACGTAGTCAGGGGACAGGACGTCCCGTGCTGCGTGGGCCCCCTTTGAACTAGTCTCCTCTTCCACCACCCCAACGACCGTAACTTCGACCTTGCTGGAACCGGCGAACTGACTGCCGGCTCCGATAAACGCCGCCAGGGGGCTTTTTGCATCCACAGCACCTCTACCGTATATATTGCCAGCGGATTCCCTGACCGGTATTTTCCCCTCTACTGTATCCAGGTGTCCCAGAAGCAGAACTTTTGTATTTCCCCTCCCTGTTCTACCGATCAGATTTCCCGTCTTGTCCCGTCTCGTATGGTATCCCAATCCCTCCATGACCGGTTGGAGGAAGTCAACTAATTTCTCCTCCTTGCCGGATGGGCTATAGATTTCCAGCATCTCTCGTAACAGGCTTTTCATGTTCATCATCAGAGGTAGCCGATAATTTCATCCGTTAATTCTGTAGTGGTCGAGTTACCACCTAAATCCGGCGTTAGGACCTCCCTTTCTTCCAGAACTTTATCTACCGCAGCTTCTATCTCCCCGGCGGCTTCGGGTTGGTCGACGTGGTTCAGCATCATTATTCCCGACCTCAGCAAACCCAGAGGATTAGCAACGTTTTGACCGGCGATATCCGGTGCTGATCCGTGGACCGCTTCGAAAACCACCAAGTCGTCCCCAAAGTTGCCTCCGGGTGCGACTCCAAGACCACCGATCAATCCTGCAGATAGGTCAGACAGGATGTCACCGTAAAGGTTAGGAGCCAGAAGAATTTCGTAGTCCTCGGGGTGAAGGATCAACTGCATTGCCATGTTGTCGACAATTTTTTCGTCCAGCTTTATCCCTGGATAGTCTCTGGAAATCCCTCTGGCCGTATCCAGGAAGAGTCCGTCTGACTGCTTTAAGATGTTTGCCTTGTGAATTGCCGTTACTTTTTCTCTCTCCTCACTTTTGGCATATTCGAAAGCAAATCTAGCGATCTTCTCGGAGCCCTTTCTAGTTACGAGCTTTATAGATTCAGCGTACTCTCCGGCAATTTCGTGTTCGATTCCGCTGTATAAACCTTCAGTGTTTTCCCTTACGGTTACTAGATCCACGTCGCCGGCCTGAAAATTCGGCCCCAGTCCGAGAAGCTTCTTTACCGGCCTGACGTTTGCGTAAAGGTTTAGTTTTTTTCTGAGGGCGACGGTTAAGCTACTGTACCCCGATCCGATAGGAGTAGTAATCGGACCTTTGAGCCCCACGGAAGTTTCTTCTATTGAGGATATCATCCGATCTATAATGACATCTCCATCTTCTTGTCGGGGATTGGTTTCGACTATCTCCCAGTCGATCTTGGCGGACGAGCTATCTATTATTCTTCGAGTTGCCCGGCTTATTTCCGGACCAATACCGTCACCTGTTATCAGTGAAACCTTTACCTGTTCCATGGTCTAGAGGTTAAACGTCCCGTGTTTGTCAAGGTGAGAAACGAGCCCTCCGTCGTCAAGTATCTTATTCATTTCGGGCGGCAGGGGAGAAAGTTCGATCTCTTGCTCCTTATCCAGATTCTTCAAAACTCCCTCTTCGAGATCGACGAACAGCTCGTCTCCCTGGTCTATCCTGTCGGTATCGCATTCTATTATCGGTAACCCAATATTTACGGCGTTGCGGTAGAATATTCGGGCGAAAGACTTTGCCAGGACCGCTCCCACGTCCGAGTGCTTGATTACTGTAGGTGCCTCTTCCCGGGAGGATCCGGAACCGAAGTTGTGTCCCGCGACAATGAAGTCACCAGGTTCCGCCTTATCTCTGAAATTAGCGTCCACGCCTTCCATAGCGTGCTCGGCTAGCTTATCGTCGTCCGTTATTTTCATCAGGTATTTGCCGGGAATTATATAGTCGGTATTGATGTCGTCCCCAAACTTATGGGCTTTTCCGGTTAGTTCT
>JAGXLB010000164.1 GCA_018334915.1 Candidatus Bipolaricaulota bacterium | reverse complement strand
TTTTCATTATGATACTGTTTTAGTAACATTTTTTCCCTCCACTTCTTCATTAAATATCTTTGGTTCAAGGATACTGTAGAATTTCCTTTGTAAAAAGCCTCAAGTAAAAGAAATAAGTTGAGGCACCCATAGTGTAGCATTTTATGTGTAAAACTAGCTTTGGAAACCGTTCGACAAAACCAGGGATCAATTTCCCCAGCGGGGAAATTGCCCTTTCCGATCTCGGCTCGCTCCTCTTGATTTCTCCGAAATCAAGAGACCGTGCCCGCTCGCCTCCGATAGGATTTTCCTGAACGGTCTCCAAAGCTATAAATTCATTTTACACAGTTACTTCTACACTATCGAATCTTGTCGTTGCCCCCAGGGATTTATACTTACTCTCTAAAGTCCTCTGGGACGTACTGCGAGAAGTTCGGTTTCTCGCACAGAGCGTTCGGAAAGAACAGATGTTCGCCCTTTACCATGTAGTTTCCAATTATTTCCTGGCCCCGGGGAGACGTGACGAAACCTATGTAAGCCATCGCCATGGAATAGTTAACTGACGGGTGTTTTGCCGGATTTACTGCGATTGCCCCGTAAGGGTTCATTAGAACTGGATCCCCACCATTCACCGGACCCTGGACGAGAATTTCGAGGTCGAGGTTGTCCTTCATCGTCAGATAGGTGCCTCTGTCACTCATCGTGTAAGCTCCCATTCTATCAGCCTGAACGAGAGCGTCACCCATACCTTTTCCTATCTCGAGATACCGTTTTCCGCCGGGCTCTACTCCCACAGCATCCCATAGGGAGAGTTCTTTTTTGTTGGTACCGGAATCGTCCCCTCGCGAGACGAAACTGCCACCTGGATCAGCCACCTGCTTAAATGCCGCAGTGGCCTTGCTCATATCTGAAATACCGGCAGGATCTTCTCCGGGACCGACTATAACGAAGTCGTTGTACATTAAGTTGCGCCTGTTTACGCCCCAACCTTCCTTCATGAACTCGTCTTCGGCGGACCTGGCGTGAACCATTATTACGTCCGCATCTCCGTTTTCGGCGTGTTTAATGGCTGCCCCAGTACCCACGGCGATTGTTTTGATTTTTACGTTGAATCTTTCTTCAAACACGGGGTTAAGTTCGCCGAGTAGGCCCGAATCGTAAGTGCTCGTGGTCGTGGCTAGTACCAGCTCTTCTTGGTTTGCAGCAACGTTTCCGGATAGTCCTGAGAGGAGGACAAGTGTAAATACGATAACTATAAGTGAAACTAGAAGATTTTTTGGGTTTTGAGCGTTAAGAATAAGTATTACTCCTTTTGAGTGTAAGTTTAAATAAGTGTTGCGTATTGACCACAATGATACAAATGGCGGTGACAAATGTCAACGTTACAAAAGATTATAAAAGGCCATTGGTTTCCTAGCGGAAGGAAAATGGCTTTATAACGAAAAAGCTTTCCCGGGATACTTGACATATAATGGTCAGAGGATCTATAACAAAACTCAAATCTTCACCATATTATTTTTTTACAGGCAGCGGTTATTCTGTCTAGAGGGATAAATTCGCCGCTAGTTAAAGAACTGAGGTGAGAATTAAGTCCTGATTATCGGTGCCGTAGCTTTGAAAGTTGCGAAAACTTCCTTTCCGGATGATAGATTCATCTTCTGGAGCGACGTGTCGGTAATAGCTACCTTCAAGTTAAAACTTCCACAATCAACTTTAACGAGGTTATAATTTTCGAAATCCTCAATATCCGAAACGGCTCCTTTAATGGTATTACGCGCGCTCCCGGCAGAGAAGCCTTCATCTGGCAAATAAAGCGTGATGTCTTCGGGGCGTAAACCGAGAAGTACCTCGTCGGCCTCAGGGTCTTCCACGGTATGAAGTATCCAATCCCCGGCGTTAATTTTAGTTAGATCGCCTTCCTTACCAACCACCGATCCCGAGATCCAGTTCCTCGTCCCCCGGTCGCTGTTTTCCGTGATAACTTCTTCCGGTACGCCGGCCAGACTCAACAGTTTAGCCCGGTCCATCTTTAGTTCTCTGGCGATCTTAACCACCACCTCCAGGTCAGGCGGGGGCCTTTTCCCTCGTTCAATCCTGCTAAGGTGCGAATAGTCGATGTCAATCCTGCGGGCCAGTTCGCGCAGACCGATTCCCTTTTCTTCACGCGCCCGCCTTATTTTTCTGCCAAAGGCTAATCTTTTTTGAGTCATTCTCGCCTCTATTTTCGGTTAAATCCTAGGTAAATCCGTTCAATCCCTCCTTAAACTCATCGTGCCTCCTTGAATGAAATAAATATTCTGAAGAATAATCCGGTAAAAATGACTGTATTGAGAATATACGATATTTCCATGGTATTTGGTATTTGACAAACCTCGTGTACTTAAACGAGTGAAAATCCTGGCGTTTTGAAACTAAATTCGTTGCACAAAATAGTCTACCGACTGGTTAGAGAAAATTAAAACGACGAAAGTATAATGAGTTTTAACCTTCTCCTTTTGATGATGGTATTCGTGAAGATATCGTTTTCAGGTAATTACTGCGAGTCTCGGTAAGTCTCCGTAAACATATTTACTTGCAATCTAAAATGATTATCATATGGTTATTATATGTAGTTAGAACGATGTTTAAAAAGGGAGGTAAAGATGGCGAAAAGAAACGTAGAATTGATAGAGAAAGCCGGTATTGATCTGGATGAACTGCTGAAAAAATTGATAGATGCGGCGGCGGCAGAATTCACTACTTATTATTATTACACAAACCTCCGGACCCATACGGTAGGGCTTGAGGGGGAGTCGATAAAAGAGATAGTGGAAGACGCCCGACTGGAGGACCGGAACCACTTTGAAGCTCTCACGCCAAGGATTTACGAGCTCGGGGGTAGCCTGCCGAACGATATAAGGGAATTCTCGGATAGAGCGGCCTGTATGGACGCTAAATTACCAGAAGACCAAACGACCGAAAACCTTCTTGAAGTTTTGCTCGATGCCGAGAGATGTGCCGTGGGAGTCTACACTGACCTCTGTAACTACACTCAGGGTAAGGACCACAGAACTTACGAACTTTCCAGTGCAATACTTCATGAGGAGACTGAACACGAAGCTTGGTTCGAGGAACTTCTTACCGGGGAGCCTTCAGGGCACTTCCGACGAGGTGAACCCGGAGTCAGCCCCTACGTATCGAAGTTCATTCAGAACAAGTAAACTATAATCCAATTAGAACTAGAGGAGCGAGAGTTAAGCATCGCTCCTCTAGTTTTACTTTCAAGACAAGTTACGAATTCAAACTAGCCCTCTTCTTCGGCCTCGTTGGCTTTTTTGTCCGTAAGCATCTCTTTCATACTCTCGACTGATTTCAAAATTTTCTCCCGGGTCTCCTGTTTTCCCTCCTTGCTGAAAGTTCGTTCGTGTCGTTCATCCTGATTTACGTTGTAGGCCTTTAGGTGGATCTTCTCTTCCGGGATATCCCAAACTTCGGTGGCATAGTAGCCGTAGATGTTTAACTGGGTCGAATCCGGCTCGCCTTCGGAGTTGCCGGACTTCCAATCTATTAATCGGACTGAACCATCTTCCTCTTGATAAGCGAAATCTATTTTCACCCAGACTTTCTCTCCGTCCAGTGAGAAGGAGTCAACTGCCGGACTGGAAGGTAAGTTCCTCCAAGTATTCAAATTGGGGGAAATATTCTTCCAGATATTATCCGAACCCTTCAAATCGCCCTCTAAAGACAAACAATCCTCCATGGACAGTGATTGGGTCTTCTTCCAGAATTGGGAGCCTCTAAAGTTGTCTAGGGACCTGATAACGTCATCTCGCAACAGCTGCCAGGTTTCTTTTTCCACCTCTTCCTCGTAATAGTGCTCCAGAAGACCAAAGTTGTCTTTTGGGTTGGTTTTATAGTCACCGGATAGAGAGGTTTTATACTGGTCTCGCATTTTTCTAACTACCGCTTTTTTGAACTCGCCTTTATCTAACGTTTTGTCCTCAAGAAGTGACTTCAGCAGGAAGGCAATTGCTTCATGGATGATCGTGCCCTTCCAGGTGTGGCGATTGTTGAGTTTCTTCAACCGGTAGATGTTTCGTACTCGTTCCGGGACGTCATCTTCCCAGCCGTCCCAGAAGCCATAATACTGAAAGTAGTACTTTCTTTTGCAGCTTTTGAAAGTGGAAAGCCGGCTATTGGACCAGGAAAAATTGTTTTTGAAGTCTTGGGACATGAAAAATCCTCTGGTTAACTCAAGTGGATATTAAAATTACCGTTAGAATCAATTGATAAGGCCTTTCTAGGCCTTTGTTCATAATATATGAACCAGAAAATTTATGCAAACGGAATAAGAAAGAGGTGCCACTTGGCACCTCTCGGAAAGAGTACGAGAATTTTAGAACACTTATTTTGCTCTTTTAGCTTTCTAAATTGTCCATCGGTGAAGAGTGCCGGTAGCTTTCCTGCAAAGCCTTGTCACTCATATGTACGTACCTCAAAGCCGTTCTCATCTGCTCCCAGCCGAATTGTCTTTTAAGCGAGAAAGGATCTAACCCGTTCTGAACTGCCAAAGTTGCTGCCGTGTGCCTTAATACGTGGGGCGAGACTTGGACGTCTTCTAGATCAGCTTCCCTCTGTATTCTGGTAATGACTCGTTGGACGTGCCTTTTCTTTAATTTATCTCCGTTCTGGGAGATAAAAATAGTATCGTCCCAGATATTGCCTTTATCTTCCCTCAGCTTGAGCCACCGTTTTAAGCATTTGTAGTTTCTCTTGCCAAAATATACCTTCCTGTCTTTTGCTCCCTTACCATGAACTTTTATCGACCGCTGTTTTAGGTCAAGGTCCTCCAACTTTGCATTGACCAGTTCATTCAATCTGAGTCCGGTGTCCAAAAAAGTAACTATTATCGTGAAATTACGGTACCCGGCCCAGGTCCTCCTCCAGTTTTTGGCAGTGTAAAGGAGTTCCTCTATTTGTTCAGAATCCAACACTTTAGGAAATTTATTAGGCGTATTTGGTTCATCAATATTTCTCGTGGGAGATTCCGCCAATTTACCTTCCTCTATTAGCCAATTGAAGAAAGCATTGAGGACTCTGTGGTGAATCGCTACTGAAGTATTTTTTAAACCTTCATCCATTAATTCCGCTAGATATTTCCTGATGGAATTTGGCTGGATTTCACCTATTAGGGTGTCTTCACCACAATGTTCCAGGAAGTTTTTAAGAACGTAGTCATACAAATTGAGAGTTTTTTCGGACCTACCGTCAACTTTTCCCATAAGGGTAAAATCTTCGACGGCTTCCTCGAGTGGAATCTCCGAATTTTGAGAAGTTTTGAGATTGGTATTTCTTTGATTAGAGTTAGACCTACCGTAGTTTTCGGACGAAAATATGAGCGCCTGCTTGCGTGAATTCATCGTAAATATTGGGGGCAAGCGCATTATAAAAGATATTTTTTAAACCCCTGTGAGTGGAGCCTTAAGAAAAGTGGTCGGGGAGACTGGATTTGAACCAGCGACCTCCTGCTCCCAAAGTAGATGCAACAACAGTCAACAGGCTATAACGCCGTATAGCACGGTATTATAGACATTCAAGCTCCGTGCTTTTCGGCATAAAGTGCGCCTACTTGTTTTTGCACCTCCGACAGAATAATCGCACATTCCCTGGAACTATTCAAATAATTTGGTGATTTTGCCCAACTTGTATTTGGCATAATTTACTCCCTTAAGTTGTCCATCG
>JAGXLB010000163.1 GCA_018334915.1 Candidatus Bipolaricaulota bacterium | reverse complement strand
AAATTTAACGAGTTTAGCGACCTGGTCCCTCCCGAGCTGGAGTTTAGGTCAAGATCATTTATTATCGACTTAAGTAACTCGTCAGAGAGCCCAATTTCCTCGTGATTGAATTCCGGCGTAAAATTGACTAATACCTGAGGTTCTCCTGACCTGTTGACGAACTTATCGGCAACCGGAGACGTAATTATCAGAGAAGCCTGAGCCCTGTACTCCGGTGTGGTGGATAGAGAAAACCCCAGAGCAGCACCCACCGCTATAACGAAGATCAGCGCTATTAGCCATTTTTCCTCCCAGATTACCTTTATGTAGTCTCGTAAGTCTACTTCGTACTCGTAAGGGTCGCGGACCTCGTTTTCCATATTTTTCGCTCCTCATGAAGTTTTTACTAAGTTTAACCTTGACGTAGTGGTATTGTCAATTTACCCAGAACTTATTTGACTTATTTGCCCTCCCCGATTACCTGGCTGGCTGCCGTGATTACCTCTGCTGGTAGGATTTTACGGTTAAATTAGTCTGCTATGGTAAGGGAGTCTCACTAGATAAACTGAAGATATTGACCACGAACTACGGCCATCTCTAATGTAAAAGATAGAAGAACTTGGTTGTGAGAACGCCGATCCGGAAAAGCTAGAGTTCTTCTATGGTAAGATCTTTTCCGGATTTAACCGGATCCTCGACCAGCGCAATCCTTCTACTCGTTCCGTATGCGGCGGATGTAAATATCGTGATGCATCTCTTCTCGAAGAGATAGGTCGGTACATTGGGTTGATGTGATCTAATCAGGACGTTTTTTCCTAGATTGTTCATTGCCTGGTCGAAATAATCCGACCCGAGCTGGGGGCGACCGAACCCCCCGCCGAGAACGTAACCGTCTACTTCGTTAAAGTCTCCCCAGGTAATCTTCTCCCAGTTGGTTTCCCCACCTTTTATTTCATCAATTTCCTCGATGTTAGAGACGTCGGGAAGACCGCCGTGTGTTGCTATAAGACCGTTCCAGGAAAAGGCGAGAGGTAGGTTGGCCAGCAGATTCTGGTATTTTTCTCGATCCCCTGGAGATATGGAGTTCCAGAAGTTTACGGGCCCGAACTTTCGGTACTTAATTCCTTCGTGGTTCCCCTGAAGGAGGAAAACCCTATCGGGGTTATTTAACTTCTTTTTAAGCAGGTAGTTTACGTTTTCTTCTGATTTGTCTCCTCTATCGACGTAATCCCCGAGAAAAATCAGGGCTGTTTTTCCGTCAAAATACCTCTCGAACACCCTCTGAGAGGCTGCAAGATCTCCGTGGGTATCCCCCACGAAGACCAATCTTCCCGGGTTATCAGGCGTAACGAGGTTACCTTCTTTCTCTAAAATAGCTTCGATTTCCTCAGAATTCACAAACATATAAAAAATTTTAGCCAAGTGGATTGGTCAGAACAAGTTGTTAACCCCGCACCAGGATAACCTCACATTTTACGTGTAAAATCCTCACTTTGAAAACCGTTCGATAAAACCAGGGATCAATTTCCCCAGAGTGAAAATAATTTTTTCCTGAACAATCACCAGAGAGTCCTAATTACGACCTATTATTACATCAATTAATAGTTCGCGATCAATAGCAGTCGGGGCTCCCATGCCCCGGCGATTGTATTCTTAATAGAAGGTTTTTACGAGACTACCGGCCGGCATGGGAGCTCGCTTACTGTCGACATTTATATTGTATATTGAGAGTAGCTAAAACCGTTCTCTGGTAATTGTTCGATAAAACCGCAGGCGATTTCCCCGGCGTGGAAATCGCTGCTTCCGATCTCGGCCTCGCTCCCCATGCTTTCAGAGAAAGCATGGAACCATGCCCACTCGGCCTCCGATAGGATTTTCCTGAACAATAACCAGAGAACCTGAAGAAGTGCGTTCAATATATTGGCCTTTCGTTGTCGAGGGCTTCGGGCCGAGAAAATTCCAGCGACGCGGCGCATATGTCTGACCGAACCAGTACCCAGTTGAGTTTAATTAGCTGGTCAAGGTCAATGACCAAGATACATAGTGGCTACCTTTAATAAATTTCTTTCGGAAATCAAACCAGGTATGATTACTCAACTGGGTGCTGGTGAGGGATATTACCTTAACCGAGTAAGTTTAACTGTTT
The DNA here is from genome assembly GCA_018334915.1 of Candidatus Bipolaricaulota bacterium. GTDB lineage: Bacteria > Bipolaricaulota > Bipolaricaulia > M55B111 > M55B111 > JAGXLP01. The sequence continues at coordinate 3,583 of JAGXLB010000163.1, read as the reverse complement.
AAGAGTGGTACTCCCTATAAGGGAGAACCACTATCATGAACAGGACAGTTTGAGCACGAGAGTCGGAAATTTCTCGGGCCGGGAAGCCCGGAGGTCGAACCAAGACTAATACCGGTCCGGCAGTGGGAGCCCGGCCTGCTTTGTATTGGTTAAGGGATAGAGCTGTGCCAGCTCGCGCTCAATGTGCAGCTTCAACTGAAAAGGATTTTTCTGAACGGTTTTCAAAGTGAGTGGGTTTGTGTAGAAATCCAACCGATTCAACTCCAGGAGGTGCCTCGGGAAGGGTTTTCTCTGAGTTTTTGTAAGAACTGTTTGTTACGGGGGTGGGCTGGATTTTGTTCAGATAGTTTGAACTCACGAGAGACGGGTCAACCTGGGGTCGAGGTAGTCCCGAAGTCCGTCTCCGGCCAGGTTAAACCCGAGCACTGTTACCACTATCGCGAATCCGGGAAAGATAGCCGGCCACGGTGATAACCCCATAAAAGATTGAGCCTGCTTCAACATTAACCCCCAGGACGGGTGTGGGGGCTGGATCCCTAGACCAAGATAGCTAAGAGCTGCCTCTGCCAGAATTGCCAGCGCAAACTGGGTGGACCCCTGAACTACGATGGAGGAACCGATATTTGGTAATACGTGGCGAGAGATAATTGAGAAATTGGAACGACCGGAAGCCTTTGCCGCTTCGACGAATTGGCTTTCCTTTACTGACAGGAAGTTGCCCCTGGTCAGTCTGGCGAAAATCGGTATGTTGAATAATCCAATTGCGATCATGGAGTTTCTCAGACTCGGGCCTAACAGGGAAGTTATAAGTACCGCCGTTATTACCGGAGGAAAGCCGTACAGCGCATCGATTATTCTCATTAGAGAAGTATCCGTCCATCCACCGAAGAAAGCAGCCATGCTTCCGGCGGGCACCCCGAGGGCTATGCCGATACCGACGGCGATCAATCCCACGGCGAAACTGTTACGGGACCCCACCATTACCCGGCTCAGTACGTCTCTTCCGTAATGGTCCGTGCCAAAAGGATGATTCCAGGTTGGGGGGAGAAGTCGGTTACTGATATCCATCCTTGAAGGAGGGTAAGGGGTGAGAAAATAACTGCTGATGGAAGTTACAAGAACCAGGATGATGATCGTTCCTCCAACCAGAAGGTGGGGGGTCGCCCATTTTTTTGGGAAAGTCGAAATTCTTAGAAGCCGAGCCTTAACCTTTTTCACTCTTTCCTCCGATCAGGTCAGTCTGATTCGAGGATCCAGTATTCCGTAAGCTAGATCCACGAGATAATTTATCATAATGATTGCTCCTACCAGAATAGTCACAACTCCCTGTACCAGCTGCAGATCCCTCTGCTCCACGGCAAGAATGAGCAGTCGCCCGAGTCCCGGGAGGTGAAAAACGCTCTCGACGACAACTGCGCCGGCGAGCATCTGCCCCACCTGAAGCCCGATAAGCGTTATTATTGAAATCAGAGAATTGGAGAGGACGTGTTTGGAGAGAACTCTGGTTTCCGGCAAACCCCGTCCTCTGGCGGCAGTAACGTAATCCTGGGATAGGACCTCAAGGGTTGAAGACCTGGTCATTCTGGTTAGAGCAGCTGATTGAATTATTGCCAGTGTAATTACAGGCAGTATAAGAGATTTGATCGCCCCGACGGGATTGACTCCCCATTCGGTAAACCCTCCTGCCGGCAGCAAATTCAGTTTGACGGAGAACAAAAGCAGGCCCAGAATGCCCAGCCAGAAGGCAGGGATCGATATTCCCAGTTGAGAAAGAGCAATTATTCCAAAGTCTCCTGGCTTGCGGTGATGAGTTGCGGCGAAAATCCCCATCGGTATGGCGATTATTATTGACAGTAAAGTGGCGAGCAAAGTAAGGGGAAGTGTCACTGCCAGCCGGGAGGTAATCAAAGCTCCGACGCTTTTTTCGTAAAATATAGAATTGCCCAGATTCCCGGTCAATAGTCCCCTTAACCAGTCTATATACTGTAGGTGAAGGGGTTTGTTCAACCCGAGTTGCGCTCTGAGCCTGGACAGGCTCTCGGGCGAGGCATTTATTCCCAGCACGAGCTGAGCAGGGTCTCCGGGAAGTAACCTGAGTACGAGGAAAATGACCAGCGACACCAGTACCAGAGTCAAGACCAGCGCTATGAATTTTCTGGTAATGTAACCAATCATCCTGGATTCAGGGGGAAGAGGAGGTGTTAATCATTAATCCAGACCTCCGTTACATCGACGGCAGGAATCGGGTAGTCCTTCCACCAGTTCATTACTTCGGTCCTCATCGCGGGCAGACTTGGAGCCGAAAACAGAAAGGCCGAAGGTACATCCTCTCCTATTATCCACTGAACGACTGAGTAAAGCTGCCTTCTGGCTGGTTCGTTCGTTTCACGTTCTGCTTTTTTGAGAACTCGTTGAAACCTCTCGTTGTCGTAATTGAAGTAATAATTCGGGTTCGCGTAAATGGATATATCAAAGGCTTCGGAGTGTCCGATGATCGTCAGGTCGTATTCGGCGTTCGTAAAAACTCTCTGAAGCCATTGAGCCCAGCTAATTTTTTCTATTTTTAGGTCTATCCCAACCCGATTTAGCTGGTCTTCAATTATCTTTCCGGATCGAAGTGACAGTTCGTAGTTTGCCGGCAGTGTGAGGGTTGCCTCGAAGCCCTCGGGGTAGCCGGATTCCTTTAGTAACTTCCTTGCTTTGTCCCTATTGTGAGGGTAAAGCCACGTCAGGTCCAGGTAGTTTGGGTTCGTCGGACTCATGAGACTTCCTATGGGTTCTCCAAACCCGAAAGTTGCTCCCTCGATTATTTCCTTTCTGTCCAGGGCGTAATTTATCGCTTTGCGTACCAGAGAGTCTGAAAAAGGCTCCCGGGAGTTGTTCATCGAAAGTATTACCTCCCAGGTGGTAAGGCCGGTTAAAACCTTTATCGAGTTTACTTCTTTCAGCGATACGGCGTTTTCCGGGCTGCTGAGATATGCTATGGCGTCGATTCCACCGCTTTTTAGTCCGGTGATTCGGGTATTGACGTCTCCGATAAATTCAAATTTCACTTTATCCAGGTAGGGTAACTCGGAGTTGTAGTAGTCTTCGTAGCGGACAAGGGTGAGATTTGACCCTCTTTTCCATCCGTCAAACCTGAACGGGCCCGTTCCCACGGGATGGGACGATAGTCCTTCCACACCTTTGGGAAGAATTACCGCGTCCCCTCGGGCCAGGTTGAACAGGAAGATAGAGCTTGGTCGTGAGAGATTTATTTTAACCTTGGTTGGAGATGGAGTTTTTATATTCTCAATGGGGACAAAGTATTCGGGATGGGGGACAGTCGTGGCTTCGCTCCGGGCTCTGTCTAACGTAAACCTGACGTCCTCTGAAGTGAACTTTTTACCGTTATGGAACCTGACTCCTTCTTTAAGGAAAAATGTATAAACGGTTCCGTTCTCGGAAATTTCCCAGTCTCGGGCGAGCGAAGGAACTATTCTTCCGTCTCTGTTTATTCTCACCAGCCCCTGGTAAACGTTGTTATACAACACCCGGTCGATCACCGCAGCTGTATGCGTGGTCGGGTCCAGGCCCGGAGGTT
>JAGXLB010000162.1 GCA_018334915.1 Candidatus Bipolaricaulota bacterium | reverse complement strand
AACCAGCCGATTCCTCCCCAGGGGGTGCCCTGGGGCTTCCTCGGCAAGTTTTGGTGATGTTATGTTTGTTTTATTGATCCTGGTCGGAGTTTACGTGGGTTGGAATATTGGGGCGAACGATACGGCCAATTGTATGGGAATACCGGTGGGGTCTGGCCTAATATCCTACCGGAAGATGATCTATCTGGTGGCAATATTTGTCGTTCTGGGGGCATTGCTCCAGAGCCACCAGGTTATGGAAACCATCGGGAAGGACGTGGCCCTCAACCCTCTAAACATGAAGGCAGTTTTTATCGCAATGCTCTCCGCCGGGATCTTCGTCACCGCGGCAACCTTCTTCAAGGTTCCTGTCTCCACCTCTCAAGCCATCGTGGGTGGTGTTATAGGGGCCGCCCTTGGAATGGGAAGTAAAGTTGACTTAGGACAGGTGGTTACCATAGCAGAAGTCTGGGTATTAAACCCCCCTTTAACTGCCCTGTTAAGTTTCTGCCTCTATCACATACTTGCTTTTTTCCTGAAACGGGTAAAACTCGTGTTTCTATGGGACAGAATACTGAGCTACCTTGTCATAGCTTCCGGAGGCTACGTGGCGTTTTCGCTGGGAGCAAATACAGTAGGGACCTCCGTAGGTCCTCTGGCCGCCCTTGGTATCGATAAGACCTGGCTGGCGCTACTGGCCGGAGCCGCCGTCTCCGCAGGGACGCTGACCTACGGAAAAAAGGTAACTGAAACAGTGGGCAAGGGAATAACTAGCCTTGACCCCCTTTCAGCCGTGGCTGCTCAGCTATCTGCCGCCGGGGCTGTCAATTTTTTCGCAAACATCGGTATTCCCGTCTCGACATCGCAGGCAATCGTGGGAGCTGTAATAGGTGTAGGATTAGTTAAGGGGGCCAAAACAGTAAGCTTGGGGAAGATAAATAAAATTGTGATAGGATGGGTCGCGTCTCCGACCGCAGCTGCACTGTTTTCCTTTGGACTTTACAGGGGGTTTGAAGTTATCGGTCTTTTCTGACAGCCGGGACTTTATTACCAGTTTAACCAGCCCGACAGCAATTTTAAAATCCCCCTCAAAACACTCGATAAATCACCCTAGAATTTTGGTGAACATTCTTTGTAAATTCCTCTGAATAAGGATCTGGAGGACAACGGGATTGCGATGTTTGTGCAGAAGTCAATTCACGTGGCAAATATGTTTTTCCAGTGGTGGTTAACTTCCGATCAGATTCTGTTTCGCCGTTTTCTGAACCACGATGCGATGATCTTTTCTCTCGCCGTGGCACTTGGAATCAACCTCTGGGGCTTATTCGTTCTCTACGTACCGATAAATTTCCTTATCCCCGAAACAAAAATAAAACGCTTCAGAGCTTACCTCCGGTTAAAGCTCCCCTGGTTGAATCAACATTTAGCCAGGCTGGATAATTTTTCCGGGAACTCTGACAATAGCTCCCTGGCAATTTTGAAATCAAAAGAAAGAAGGGGTGAGCTAATTTCCACCCTCATCGATACATACGGCTACGACTACCTTACTGTATTTGGACTGTCGTTTTTTCCCATTCCCTTCCTGGGCACGATCATGACGGGGGCGGCGTTATTTGCGGTGGAAGCTCTGAAAATTAAGTTCGGTTTCGCAGTGATTATATTTGCAAAAGTAGCCAAAGTGTTTTCTTTGGCCACCGTTGCCTACTTCGCTTACTTTTTGTAAAAAATTTATTTAAAAGAGGAATAAATTGGGGAGGAAGGTAAATAAATTGTAAGAAAGTTCAAACAATGCTTGTACCTCGATCAATACTCTTAATCAAGGTTAACTGCGTGTTTGGCTTCCTTTAAATTCCCGACAATCTGTTCCTTATCCAGTTCACTGGACTCCACGCCCTCTAGCTTATCTAGCCAGGAGTCAATCTGATTCCTTACTAGGTCGAGCTCTTCCATGGCTGATTGGTGTTCACCCTGAAATTCAAGCTTAAGCCCAGTATTTAACTGGCTGACCATCTCGTTACAGTCGAAAGCCAGAGAAAGAAGACCGGGGTCAGTTCGACGAGAAATGTTTTTATCATCAGGATTTTTCATGGAAATTTCCCCGTGTAAACGGTCAGTAAATGTGTTTTTACCAATTTCTTCTACTATTTATTATACCTCACTGGGAAAGTCTTAGACATTAATATCCCGAACATCGGGGAAAAAATGAAACAGTCATTTCATTCGGGTGATAAAGAGATTTTTCCGTTTCAAAGGAGGCATTAGAGGCTTTGAGGAAAATATTGAATTGCAAAATTGATATTATCTTCCTCGGAGTATAAACTAAATATAGCAATCAGGCTGGAAACAATAGACTTGATAACTTCTAAAGATTAAGAAGTTGAGCCCCGACCCAAGGGCAGGGCTTGTAGAAAACCACTTTTAAGTAGTTTTTTGGTCTTTTACAAAACGAGACCAGAAACCAGCTGATTCAACCTCAGGGCAAGCCGTGGGGCATTTTCAGCTATTTATTGGTAAATTCAGGTTTGTTAAACTGTTATTTTTGATGGTTACTAACTTGCCGTCTACTCGGTAAAATCTCATATCGGGGTGATTTCAAATGGGCATTTCGGACTGGTTCTCTTTTGGAGAAGAAACGACAAAGGAAGAAGCCAAAGATAGCATAGTTCGCTTTTTGTGTAAACTGGAGAAAGATTACAGGAATATGGACGATTTTCTGGAAGATTTCTACGGGGTAATTAATGAAGCAATTGAAAAGTACAATAAAAACAATCCCGTAAAGGCCGATAAGCTCGATCGGGACCAGGCCTACAAAGCTGGTGGAAGGTGGATTTACGAGGCCGATATCGAAAAGCTGGACAAAGAAGGTGAGGTACTTGAAGAGGCTAAAGACGGCTTTATCTCGAGAAAGTCCACGTTCAAGGTGATAGCTCGGGAACAACCGGACTTTGAAATAGAACTCAGCGGAACTGAAAGCTTGATAGACCCGTTCCTGGAGGAAATGGAGTCGGTACTTGAAGAAAATGGGCTAGACCACAAAGTAGTAACGGTTGCGAGACCTGGATTAGGAAAAGCCACTCAAACGGAGTCCGAGCCGTCCGCCCAGGCTTAGCGTGCTTTGGCTAACTCGAAATAAGCTTTAACCAAACAGGGTCGAGAAGTTTAACCAATCCGGTGTTTACTTAAGACTTCAAGGTCAACCAAAGTTGAAATAAATAGGAAGTGGTAAACACGTGAACTCTTCTGCAGTTTTTACTTCTGTATGGGATCTTCTGCAGAAACCCATTTTCACGGTCAGCGGTCAGGGAATCTCGATAATGTCGTTCCTGTACTTCATCATTGTTATCATCCTGTCCGTATTCATCGCCCGCCTGCTCACTAGATTCCTCAAACGTAACGTATATTCCAAGACCGAAATAGAGAAGGGAGCTCAATACACCCTCTCTCGTCTGGTCCGGTATGTAACGGTCACTGTGGGATTCCTGATCGGGCTCCAGATGATCGGGTTTGACCTATCAATTCTCGCCGTATTCGGTGGTCTATTCGGTGTAGGTATAGGGTTCGGACTGCAGAATATATTCTCCAACTTTGCTTCCGGCCTCATTCTGCTTCTGGAGAGGCCTATTCAGATCGGCGATATAGTTGAAGTAGAAGGGATACTTGGCAGAGTCGAGGAAATAAGGTTCAGAGTTGCAATAGTTAACACTTTCGACAACGAGGCCATTATAGTTCCCAACTCCGACCTTGTAAGTAAACAGGTAACTAACTGGTCCTATGCCGGCGATACGACGCTCCGGCTTAGAATCCCGATCGGGGTTGACTACGGAACTGACATCCAGAAGGTCGAAGATATCCTCTTAGAAATAGCTGAGGAGGAGGAAAAAATTCTCGAAAACCCCGAACCCGAGGTTTTCTTCAAGGAACACGCCGATTCTGCACTTAATTTCGAACTGAGGGTCTGGATTTCCACCCCAAAGGACAGGATAGTCGTGAGGGATAACGTAAGGAGAAAGATCGATAAAAAACTAAACGAAGCCGGAATCGGGATTCCCTTTCCCCAGCGGGACGTTTACGTTTACCCTCAGGGAACTGGCGATACTCCACCTGCTGAAGTACCGGAGGAAGAATGAAAGGTTATCTTTTCTACCCCAACGAGCCAGAGCCCGGGATTCAAGTTGATGAAGCCTTGGAAAACTTCGAGAGCCAGGTAAATCAACAGGGGGTATCGTTCTGGATTGACGTCGAGGGCGATGATTTCGAATCCGAAGTCAAACGGGTTGGAGACCGGCTCGACCTCCACCCGCTAACTATAGAGGACGTTCTGACGACGGAAAGCAGGCCGATAGTGGATACGTTCCAGGATTACCTCTACATCCTGGCCAGAACCCCCGCCCAGGACTGGGAAATCGGAGAAATGCAGACTTTTCAGCTATCCATGGTGCTGGGGTCCAATTTTTTGCTGACCTTCCACAGAAAAAATCTTCCTGCAACGCAAAATTTAAAAGATAAGATAACCCGTAACCCGGAAAGGTACTTCGGCAGAGGGGTGGATTTCTTATGTTACTACCTCCTAGACGGGATCGCGGATGATTACTATCCTGTACTGGATAGGCTGGAGGAAGAGATAGGCCAGGTTGAGGATGAAGTGCTGACCGATCCTAACGAAGAATTATTGATGAAGATTTCCAACCTCCGCTCGGATTTGATCGAAATCCAGCGCACGGCCGGACCGCAACGGGAAACGGCGGCAAAGTTGGCCCGCTCCGACACCCAATTCATCACTGACGATAGAAAAGTATATTTTCGGGACATCCAGGACAACCTGGTTCGAATCTTCGACCTGCTAACCAACTATCGGGACTTGATCGGCATGACCAGGGACATGTACATGACCTCCATCTCCAACCGAATGAATGAAATAATGAAGACGCTGACGATAGTTGCCACAATATTTATTCCGCTCACATTTATAGCGGGAGTTTACGGGATGAACTTCGAAATAATGCCCGAATTAAGCTGGGATTGGGGGTACTACGGAGCTTTGGGGATTATGGGTGCTACTGCCCTGGGAATGGTTTACTACTTCAGGAAGAAGGACTGGCTTTAGTAATGATGTGGAACTGTAAAGAGTTCCACTACAAACAACAATAACATTCCTTGACGACTAACCGCCCGGGCATGGGAGCCCGGACTGCTTTGTTTAATGCTAAGTAGTTTTTCACAACGTGAAACTACAAAACCCAGACATATAGCAGTATGGAAAGCTAAAGCTTTCCGCTACAGAGCCTCTATAATTCTAAAAATAACGAGACTTCACCTTCACCCGCCAGCAGGGGGGTTCCCACGCCCTCCCGAAATTGTCGAACTGTCGATCTTCTCAATTGTTTGGCAAGAACCAGTACTCAAATACCCCGCCATTTGGACGAGGATAGCGCGATATAAGCGATTCCCTTTTCCATAGTTTTCCCTACCACTTAGTTGGCGACTGATTTAACCTTTAAAGCATAGCAGTAGAAAAAATCCGGCAGCCAGCTAAGTGGTAGGGACAACAACGGTCGCACAATTAAGTATGCAAATGGTGAAGGAACGGGTCGAAGGGAGGCTAAAGCCTTCCGCTCCAAAAATCGGATATTTTCGTATCAGGAATTATGACCGGTATCCGGTTCTCCGGCCCCGGCAAAGGTTTCGTACTCCGGCCGTTCCATCTCGACCCTGAATTTGGGAAACTCCAGCCCCTCCTCCCT
>JAGXLB010000161.1 GCA_018334915.1 Candidatus Bipolaricaulota bacterium | reverse complement strand
AACCTAGACAACCAAATGATTACTAAATTATAAATAAATGCCCAAAATACTCAGAAACCCGCTTGCCTCAGAATTGATCTATCTATTAAAGGAAGGACCTACGGGCAGGCGGACTCTGACAGACCGGGTCGGTGCTTCCGAAAGTACCGTGCGGACCGTACTGGAACACCTGCAGTCTGAAGGCATAGTCGAAATGGATCGACGAGGAACTAGTCTGTCAGACATGGGGCGACTCGCCTTTGGACCACTACTGGAGTCCGTAATGCAGGTGAAATCCGTCGATCTACCCGAACTCACCATGGGGGAAATCTGCAGGGCCGGACTACTCACTAAGGTGGAAGACCTTTCGGGCAAAGCCTGGAGTTTCCGGGATCTGGCCATAAGGGAAGGTGCCCGTGGAGCCATTCTTCTGGAAATAACTGAAAAGATTAAATTTCTTCACTCCGACGATTTCCTGGAAGAAATTAACGCGGAAGCCGATAAGAAATTAAAGGACGCATTTCCTCACTGGGAAGACGCCAGCCTGATAGTAATAGTATCGGGAGATTCGTCTGAAGAAGTCGAGTACGGGCTCTGGCGAATAATCGGGGAGATCGTGCTAAAGAAATCCTAAGCAGTAGGGTCAGAGGTTCTTCTTTAAAATTTCGGGTTAGCCTACCCTGCCGGTAATGTACTTTTCCGTCATCTCCTTCTCGGGTTTTTCAAATAGAGCTTCCGTTTTCCCCATCTCAATGAGCTCCCCTAGCCACAATAGTGCCGTTCTATCGGATATACGAGCTGCCTGCTGCATATTATGGGTTACTATTAGCACCGTATACTCCTGACTCAGCTCCTCTATCAGGTCTTCAATTCTACCCGCTGATATTGGATCCAGGGAAGACGTGGGTTCGTCCATCAGGATTATTTCCGGCTTGGTCGCCAGACACCGAGCTATACAGAGTCGCTGCTGCTGACCGCCACTAAGATCTATGGCCGATTCGTGTAACTTTTCCTCTATCTCGTCCAGGAGAGCAGCCTGCTCAAGGCTGTCCCTGACGACCTGATCCATCGGCCTGCCATCTATTGGGCTCCTCTCTTCCCTTCGAAAGATGCCTTTAAAGGAGCTAAATACACCTTTTTCTTTTCTCAGGTGATGTCTGTAAGCCCGGGGACCAAACGCGATATTGTCGTAAACACTTTTTGGGAACGGGTTCGGCTTCTGGAAAACCTGTCCGACCTTCTGCCTGAGCTTACTTACCTGAACGTCTTTTGAATAGATATCCCGATCGTCTACGGCTATAGTTCCTTCAACCCTTGCCCCATCTACAAGATCGTTCATCCTGTTTATAGAGCGAAGTAAAGTCGACTTACCGCACCCGGAAGGACCGATTAAAGACGTTACCTTCTTCTTTAAAATATCTAACGATACGTTCTTTATAGCTCTTTCCTTTCCGTAATATACGTCCAGATTTCTTATTTCTACAGCTGCCTCAGTTGAAATATCTATCTTCTCCTTTTCTCTTATTTCACGGAGATTCGTTTTTCCTTTTGTTAGAGGTACCATAAAATTTTCCTCCTCTGCAACTAAAAATCAAATAACTACTCAAGTTAACTGAAACCTCCTTTGCAATACCTACCAGCCTCTGTTCCTTCTATAGTAACTTCTTATTGAAATCCCGAGACCATAGAACATTAACACCAAAGCAATAAGCACCATAGCAGTTCCCCAGGCTTCGTGGATGCTTCCGCCAACCCCAGCTTTATAGATAGAGTATAGTCTATATGGCAAAGCATCCACTTCACTAAATAGCGGTCCCAGGTGGAAATAAGGAGGCGAGAGGGAGAAGAAATTTGGTGCGTTCGTGTGAGAAGCAACTGCAATTAGCATTATCGGTGCAGTCTCTCCTGCTATCCTGCCTACTCCCAGCAGGACCCCGGTGACAATCGATGGAACTGATGACGGCAATACCACCCGTCTTATAGTCCACCACTTACTGGCTCCAAGTGCCAGGCTACCGTTTCTAAATTCGTCCGGAACTGCAGTAATAGCTTCCGTTGAGGTGGCTATTGTAAGCGGTAACAACATCGCAGCCAGGATGATCTGACCTGCTAGTAAGGTCGAATGTCCGGTAATTCGGGGAACGAGAAACACGTAACCGAAAAGACCAAATACTATACTTGGGGTCGACCAGAGACAGTCAGCCGTAACACCGACAGCCTGTTTTATCCATCCTCTTTTTGCGTATTCGGTAAGAAAAATAGCGGCTCCTACTCCCAGAGGTACCGCAAAAACAGTGGCACCGATAATTAACGAGAACGTTCCCATTATCGCCGGGAATATTCCTATTTCTCCCCTCATCAAATCGCTCGCAGAGGATATAAAATCCCACGTAATAACTGACGAGCCTTCCATTATTGTATAAACGATGAAGAAGGTCAGAACACCCAAAGGTATGGCTACTGACACCCAGGTGAAGTATTGCACTGCCAGTTGTCTATTATGAGCCGGATTTTCCCAGTAAAACAACAGGCCCGTCCATACTGTTGCAAACGTGACGATAAAGAATAGGGATATAGTAGCAAGCTGTGGGGTAACATCTCCCTCGAGTGCAGGAATTTCCAACCCATGATTTGGGAAGAATAAAAATACTACACCTGAAAAGGCTATCAAGAATAAAGACAGAAGAAAATGAATCATAGGCGGTTGGTATTCTTTCAACAGCTTAAAAGCAACGATCGTCAAACCTACTGCAACCAGCAAAAACGCTCCCAGAGTTGAGATTACCACATTTGAGAGAAAATTGGGCCAAATTGCCGTTAATGTACTTATGGCTAGAAAAACCATCCCCATAACCAGCCAGAGAGCAAGCATAAGGCGCCTCATTAACTTCCCTTCTACCGATACAAAAAGCTTATCTACAACGCTAGTTTCTGATATATTCTCGTCAACTGGAGACATCAGCCTCTTCTAAACCTCCTCTGTAATCTGCTCTGGATGATTCTGGAAGTCACTGAGAGTACAAAAACTATGAGGAACAACAGTAAGCCCGCACCCATCAGAGCTTCCACTGCCTGACCAGATGCTTCCCCAATCTGTGAGGCTATCAACGAAGTCAGAGTTTCTCCCGGATCGAAAATATCAAACAAAGGACTGGGAAATGCAGTTTTGTGACCTATCATCATGGTTACAGCCATGGTTTCTCCCAATGCCCGCCCTATGCCCAGAATAAGGGCAGCCATGATACCAGAAGATGCTGAAGGTAGGGTAACTTCCTTAATGGCCTGCCATTTGGTAACCCCGAGAGCAAGTGCACCCTTTTCCATGTGTTCAGGCACCGCATCAATCGCGTCCTCAGCGACAGATGTTATGGTTGGCAGGGCCATAATACCGAGTATAATGGAAGGTGCGAAATATTGACCCATATTGGAGATATCAAAGTAGTCCATGATAGCGGAATTTAGCAAAATGAACCCTATGAAACCATATACAACGCTGGGAATCCCGGCAAGCAGCTCAATAGCGGGTTTTAGAATGCTTCTCAACCACTTGGGGGAGAACTTGGCTATAAATATAGCGGAACTAACCCCCATCGGAGCAGCAATTATAGTTGCGCCAAAAGTAACTATTATCGAACCCCATATCATAGGTCCGAGTGAATATATCTCTCGGTATACGTGCCATTCGGAACCCGTTAGAAAGAATATCGGGTCACGCTGGAATGCAGGGAAACCTCTAAGAAACAGAAACACTGCAATAAGAACAAGTATAGTCCCTGCAGAAGTAGATGCTATAAACAGCAGTGTCTTTGCCGCTGAATCTTCGAAAAACACCCATCCTAGAGCCGTTCCTAATACTACTACTAGAAATAAGTATACGTTGAATGTTTGAAACAGTACGAAAAATGTGAATAAAAGGGCAAAACTTACCAGCACAAACAGCCCCAGCAGTATTCGTAAACTTAATTTATTCGTGAACTTTTCTATCATTGTGATATCTCTATCATTGTGATATCTTTGTAAATTAAAAACCCCCAGCGTTAAGGAACCCTGGGGGTTTTCGGACTTTTATTTGCTTTTATTGTTGAGTAATAAAAGTGAAATCAATGTTTTAATTATTCAATTGGAGGAAGTTTTTCCAGCTGTTCTGCCTGCTCTTTTTCGGACAGCATGAAGTATTCCGTGCCCCCGTCAACAAATACGCTTTGACCAAAGTCGGACAGAATCATCCTGAGGAACGCAGCTTCCGTCTTGCTGGTGCCTTCCCAGGTGTACATGTAAAGCGGACGACCCAGCGGCCAAGCCTGGTCTTCTATACTGTAAGTGTTCCCGTCTTCCCAGATTACCTCTAAGGCGGGATTATCATCGCTTACAAAGTCTATGCCCGGGTAGCCAATTCCGTTGCTTGACTTTACTAGCGCCTGTTGGACCATCTGGTTCTGACCATAGCGCACGTCAATGCCATTTAAGCCAGATACTTCAGAAGATCCAAATACGTTAACCCTGAACATCGTTTCGGTTCCGGAACCAACGGCACGACCGATTGCCTGGATTTCTTTGTCGTAGTCACAAGAATGAACGCCTTTCCAGTTGGTTATTTCGCCTTTGAATATACCTACAATTTCTTCTTTTGTCAGAACTGTACATCCGGCTTCGTAGACCTCTTTGGATACAGAAAACGCCTGGCGATCCTTGCCAACTATGTGTGCAGTATAGCTGCTTAACTCTTCTTCTGTCTTCTCCGGGAATTCAAACTTAGCACCTGCAGAAGAATCACCAATGTCAACTTTTCCTTCGGCAACTTTGTTGAGACCGACTCCCGAGTGGGAGAGTCCAACGGCAACGTTAAAAGTCTCAAGACCGTAGAGACTGGCCCAGTAATCGGCCAAGCTTTTTTCCGTGTCTATTCCATAATCGCTTGCGGGCCAGTATTCAGCGTCAGCAATAGGAGGATTCGAATTCCAGTAAGAAGCAGCTAAAGAGGCAATTGGGTATACAGTAGAAGACCCGTCTGCTCTCAGAACATCCTGCCCCTGAGCAAATAATGAAAAAGAAGAAATTGAAAGTACCAACATGAATACTAACGAAAGACCCGCTAGTTTTTTAATACTCAAGAAAATCACTCCTTTATTATATAGAAGATGAATAAATCGGGCAAGCGCTTCTATGTTATGTTTTGTATTACTATTCTAGTGACCTATCATCAAATACGTGAGATATATATTTTTATAGGTACCACCCCCGTTTTTACAGGAGATTATATATTTACAGTTTAGATTATATACTTCGGAGCAAAGATTTCAAGTCTTAAAATAATTAATAATGAAATATAGAATAATTGCATTTAAGCCCCTATGAGCCAGCAACATGGATACAAGAATTCCAAAGATTCCAGCTGGCTTCTAAATAATCACGAGAAGTAGAGCTAACCATTTTTAACACAAGAAAAACCATTCCGGAGTCAAAAAGTTCAATAATTTGCTAAATTACCCAGTACTACTTGATATTTATTTCGAATTAGATATGATTTCTCTAACGTAATAGGTTAATTTAACCGTAATAGGAGGTTTTTATGGAAAACAGTCAGAACACTACTCGTGAAGAAAGCTCCTGTAGCTTTGGAAAGTTGAGAATTTACAATTTTTCCATGGGACTGCTGCACCTGGTTCAGGGGATAGTTATGTACCTACTAAGTAGCGATTTTTCTCTACCTGTTACTACCCTCTATCTTAGATTTGACCCCGCTACGACGTCTCTAAGCCAGAACCTTCAAGTGCTCGGTAATATTAGACTG
>JAGXLB010000160.1 GCA_018334915.1 Candidatus Bipolaricaulota bacterium | reverse complement strand
CGACGATCCAGTGCGTCGGCTATACTTCGGGCCATTTTCTTTACCAGGACCAGCAACCGAACCCTTGCTTTTACCAGGTTGTCCAGATTCGAAACCTGATCCGGTTTAGACGCAACACGAGACACTATTTCTCTGTAATCACAGTCTTCGGCCCGGAGAAAAGAATCCATTTCTCTGATTATGCTATCACCCTTCACCAGCAACGTCCCGTGATGCAGTAGACCGCGGCGCCGAGACTGGGCCGTTCCCCCGATTTTGGTCGAGCCAGCAAATAGACCGTTGTGCTCCACCCTAATATCCAGTCCGTAATCAGAAAGGGCCCAGGCCACTGGCTTTGACATTTTTATAGATTCTTGTTCCACGCTTGTTGATGAAGTTTCAGGTAGATAGATAGAATAATTCAGGTTGTTTGGATGATGAAGAACGGCCCCACCCCCGGTCGGTCTTCTGACCACAGGAATCTTATCAGCTCTGCAATTCTCGAGGTCTACCTCCACCTCAGCTTCCTGAGATCTTCCGATAATTGCCGCCCGAGGATTTCGCCAGAACCTAATGGTTGGAAGAGAACCGCCCCGAGAAACGGTTTCCCTAATTGCCTCTTCCAGGCCAATATTTATTGCAGGATCTCTGATTTCCAGGTCTACTATTGTTCTTACCTGCTCGTCGAACTCGGAACTGCTAATGTCACCGTCATTCTTTGAATTCATCAACTGATAATATATTCACCTTAATACCTTAAAGCAACTATTGGCTTTTGACTAAAATTCCTCTTCCCGCCCTACCGCTTTCAGATAAGTTTCTTTAGCTTTATAGGAACTTCTGACAAACGGCCCTGAAATTACACTCGAAAACCCCATTTCCCCGCCAATTTGCTTAAGTGATTCGAAGTAAGAAGTTTCCAAAAATTTCTCGACTGGCAATTGATCTTTCGTCGGCCTGAGATACTGACCTATGGTTACGATATCTACTCCGACTCCCCGGAGGTCCGCCATTGCATCCCTAACCTCTTCCTTACTTTCTCCCAGCCCTACCATTATCGAGGATTTAGTAACGAGGTCCGAGTTGAACTGCTTCACTCTTTCAAGAACTGAAATCGATAACTCGTAACTGGCCCGGCGGTCCCTTACCCTTGGACTTAACCTTTCCACTGTTTCTACGTTATGCCCTACTACCTCGAGCCCGCTTTGGGCTAAGAGTTCCAGAGATTTAGGATTTCCTGAAAAATCAGGAATTAATCCTTCCACCAGTGGAGGATCAGGGGTCTCTTTGATTTTTTCTACGGCTTGTCGAAAATGCTCCGCACCTCCGTCGGACAGGTCATCTCGGTCTACGGAGGTCAAAACCACGTAATCCAGTCCGAACTCCTCAACGGCTTTTTTTAATCGTTCTGGTTCGGTTTCGTCCAGTTCACCCCCCGGGTTTCCGGTCTCCACTTCGCAAAATCTACAGTTTCTGGTGCAGACGTTTCCCATAAGCATAAAAGTAGCCGTACCCTTGCTCCAGCATTCCCCCTGATTAGGACAGTTAGCCTCCCGACAAACCGTATTCAACCCGAGTTCACTCAGCTTATTCCCCACTTTTTTCTCGCTTTCGAGTCCCGGTGCGCTGGCCTTTACCCATTCAGGCTTGGCGTCCATATCTACCCCCACCTGAGAACCTGCAGGAGAATTTAGTCAACAGAATTTCTTTAACTTCATCAAAAGTTACGTTCCCGGCGAAATCGGACATCGACACGAGCTCGGCTCCTCCTATACCACAGGGCCTTATCAACCCGGCCTTCTCCTTATCCAGCGAGACGTTAAGAGCCAGACCGTGCATGGCAACCCACTTTTTTACCCTCAACCCCAGCGATCCAAGTTTTTTCCTTTCTTTTCCTCGAATCCAGAGCCCGATCTCGTCACCCTCCCTGAATTCGGCATCGAGCCCGAATTCCTCGACTACATCCTTCGCGACCAACCCCAGTCTTCGAACAAATTCCCTCAGGTCCTTACCGTAATTTCTCAGATCAAATATCGGATACAGCACCAGCTGACCCGGTCCATGATATGTTATTCCTCCCCCTCTATTGATCTCTACAAACTCCACTCCACGGCTAGCGAGGTGGTCTTTACTCACGAGTAAGTCAGCCATTCGACCGGATTTACCCATAGTTATAGTGGGGTCGTGTCTGGTAATCAATAAAGTATCCTCGCCTTGACCCTCCAGCCGCTGTGTAAAAAGTTCCTTCTGAAGTTCGTAATTTTCCCTGTAACTGGACAGCCCACAGTCCATAACTTTATAACTATTCCCTGAATGGCTCACTTTTTTCACCAAGACTTGCCAAGGAAGCCCTGAAGCGTGCTGCAGGGATAAATTGTCTGGTTTCTAGTCATTAGGGACATAATTAATAACCTAATAATTGTTTTTACGGATTCCGCATCTTGGTACTCTACCCGACTGATACGGTTAAAAGTTGTCGATTTTTTTCAAGACGTAATTCAGGTCTTCTCTGGTGTGATCAGCGGATAGCTGGAACCTAATGGATTCGTCTCCCTGGGGAACCACGGGATATACGATAGCAGTTGCAAGAACTTTATTTTCCTTGAGATACTCCACAAGCCTTTTTGTCTTTTCTGTATCCCTGATCATTAACGGAACTACGGGGTGAGGACCTTCGATCACCTCGTGACCTATATCTTTTAACCCTTCTTCAAAATAATCGGTCATTTCGCTAAGGTGAGACAGCATAGACCTGCCCCGTTCGCTATCCAGTATCTTCAGTGATTTTATTGCCGCGCTGGCCTCTGGGGCCGTTATCGGGTTGGAATATATATAGAAGGGGGACGTCTCTCTCAGGTAGCGGGTGATCGTTTTCCTAGTAACGACGTAGCCACCATTGACCCCCAGTGCTTTGCCCATCGTAGAAACGATTAAATCTATTCCGGTCTCACCCGTCACTTCGGTAGTTCCCCTTCCCGTTTTTCCGTAAGCTCCTACGCCGTGAGAGTCGTCCATTATCGTCAGTACGCCGTCCTCGAATTCCGAATCGTACTTTCTGGCGAGACTCGCCAATTTAGGCAGGTCGGGGTAATCCCCTCTCATACTGAAAACGCCGTCAGTAATTACGATTACTCTATCGTAATTGCCCACCGCGTCCTGAAGCTTTTCTTCCAGGCTATCCATATCCAGATGGGAGTAGATGTCTTTTCCCCCGGGTTTGGCCATTCTTATCCCATTGATTATGCAGTTGTGATTCAGTTCGTCGGACAGGATTAACGTATTGTCCGACGTAAGAGGACGTAGAATTCCAGTCATTGTAGCGTACGCGGAAGAATAGATTACACAGGATTCTTTGTCGTGGAAATCGGCCAGCTTTTCTTCCAGTTCCACGTGGGGTTTGTAAGTTCCGTGAATAAACCGGACGGCTCCCGGTCCCGAACCGAATTTTTCTGAACTTTCTTCTTCGGCCCGAACCACTTCTTCGTTTAAGTGCAACCCAAGATACGAATTAGAGTTCATCTTCAAAAACGCTCCCTCTTCCCCCTCGATCCTATAACGCGGAGCATTTCCATCGGGAGTCCTGTCAATTCCCGTAATTACTAGTTCGTCTCCCTTTAACCTCCCTTCTTCTTCGAGTTCATTCAACCTATCTTTAACCTTCTCTTCCAGCTTTTCAAGCGGCATACTCTTCACCTCAGGTTTGGTTACTTTATTTCTTAAGGATACAGAAGCAGAGGAGAAGGGTCAAATTGAAAAGTGCAGTAAATGAACTCCCGAAAGTAGTTGTCTGCTTGTTTTTTTGTTTCTATAATTGATGAAACACTTCTGGAGGGTTTTCATATGGAGGCAGAAATGAACAATATCTTGGTTATTGGTGCGACAGGCCAGATAGGTTCAGAGCTTACGCCTGTTCTCAGAGATAAGTACGGTAACGAGTCCGTGGTAGCAACTTACCTTCCAAACGAGGAACCAGGACCGGAACTCGCCCGGGGCCCCCTGGAGGAGATGAATATTCTGAATAAAGTGAGGTTGAGGAACATAATTGAAAAGCACGATATCGATTCTGTTTTTAACCTGGCAGCTATACTGTCAGCTAAAGGTGAAGAAGCACCAGCCAAGGCCTTTAAAGTAAACGTTTTGGGGTTTTACTACCTTCTCGAACTGGGTCGAAAGCTGGATTTAACCAGGATAATTATACCAAGCTCGATCGGCGTTTTCGGTCCCGAGGTGCCGAGTAAAAACGCCCCCAATGAGACGGTTCTGCGGCCGACGTCGATGTACGGAGTAACCAAGGTTACCGATGAGTTGCTTGGAAATTACTACTTTCAGAAGTTTGGACTCGACGTCCGGGGCTTCAGGCTCCCGGGTATAATCAGCTCTAAAACCCTCCCGGGTGGTGGGACGACGGATTATGCAGTAGAAGTATTCTACGAAGCAATTAGAGAAGGACACTACACTTTCTTCGTCCGGGAAGATACCACTTTGCCGCTGATGTATATGCCGGATTGTGTGAAGTCCTTCATAGACCTGGCAGAGGCGGATCTGGACAACCTGGAACATCATTGTGATTTTAACGTTTCTTCAATGAGCTTCTCGGCCGGAGAACTTGCGCGGAAGATAGAGGAATTCCTCCCCGGTTTTACCTACGACTTTCAACCGGACGAACGGCAGAAAATTGCGGACTCGTGGCCAGATTCACTTGATGATACTCCTGCCAGAGAAGAATGGGGCTGGAAGCCGAACTACGGATTGGAGTCCATGGTAAAAGACATGATAAATAAATTGGAGGTAAAGCTACAGTAAGATGATTTTCGGCGATCGGCCTGAGGGAGCAGAATTTCGGTTACTACATACGAGGCGGGAGGAAATTGCAAACGGCATTTCTCATGGACTGGGAACCGCTTTAAGTGTAGTCGGGTTGATACTGATGATTCTCCGCACTCTCCCCCTTCAGGATCGACTTCGGGTCGCCAGCGTGATAATATTTGGTACCACGTTAATACTTGCCCATCTATCGTCAACTCTTTACCACATAATATCCAGGAAGAGGCTAAAAATGATCCTTCAGTTCGTCGATCACGGATCGATATACTTCCTGGTTGCCGGAACCTTTACACCTTTGCTGCTAATAACTCTGCATACAACCCTCGGCTGGATCATGTTTGCTCTGGTCTGGGCCTTTGCCTTCGGGGGAATTGTCTTCAAAATCTTCTTTATAAACAGGTATCCCAGATTCGAAGCCAGCACCTACGTCATCATGGGTTCCCTTTCAACGCTGGTAATGAAACAGCTTTACCTGGGATTACCTTTCGAAGGGTTTCTCTGGGTCCTGCTTGGTAGTCTGATTTACCTTCTGGGGTTAATTTTTCTGGGGTGGCATAGTCTACCTTATAACCATACGATCTGGCACTTATTCGTGATGGGTGGAAGCGTTAGTCACTTCTACGCGATCTACTTTTACGTCCTGCCCACCAGTTAACTCGGCCTCCACACGAAAACACGCTAGGGTTATTGAGAGTACAGTTCAGATTCCAGCTGGTTTTTTCAGCTCTTTACCAGCGCCCTATTAAATTTATTTGGCATCTTTTCGCGTCCCGTTTCTGGAACTTATTTATCCTAAAATCCTGAAAGTGGGAAAATCACGGCAACCAGTTAATTGGAAGAGGTTTGCGGGATAAAACGAACTCTTTGCCGTAAATTCCGTCCTGCAAGTAAAGAAATCGCTTGAATTGCGCTATCCCCACCCACAGAGTGGGGTATTACGCCCGATTCATGGCTTTGCCACCGCATTT
>JAGXLB010000159.1 GCA_018334915.1 Candidatus Bipolaricaulota bacterium | reverse complement strand
AGGCTACGAGAATCTGATTCTGGCTCAATAGGGCAAGGATAAAAGGAATACCCAGTATGGAAGCCGATCCGTAAGCCGAAACAGCCCCGAATAAAGGCATGCTAATTGCAATACTGAGATACAATAAAGATCTGGGCAATCCCGTCAAACCGCTTACCACCACACCACGAGCACCTGTAAGTGTCATTATCTGCACAAAAATTCCAACTCCGGCCAGGATACCCATTACCGGCAACGCATCCTCGACGGCTGATTTTGACACTTGAAGAAAATTAAATCTCTTTCCGGAAAACAAACCCACACCGCTCCCCATAAGGAATATCAACGGCATGCCAAAAGAAGGTAATAATTTCGGAAAAACTCTTTCTATTATCAACAGCACCAGCAATACAACTAAAGGGGCATAGATTCTGAATCCATACTGATCAAAATGACCCTTAGGTAGTTTTATCGATTCCAATTTCAGCTTCCTTACGTGTTTTAGACCGAGGAAATAAACTACAAAGACCGCCAAGGGAAATGTAGTAACAATCAGTGGAATCGTAAAGCCGACGTAAGGCATATCAACTCCGCCCCCAATTATCATTGCCGGTATGTTTACCGGTGGGGCTATCATCCCGAATATTCCGGCAAGCGCGATAATCGCAGCCGTCTTATTGCGCGGCACCCCGATTTCCATTAATACAGGGGCCACGAGCGCACCTCCGGTTAGCACAGCTACCGTAGAGGAACCCGTTATCATCCCGGGAAACATTGCAAATAACATCAAGAAAAACAATAATACTTTCGGATGTTTACGGAACCCGACAACGATCTGCCTGGCAATCGTACTTAGAAGCCCGGATGACTCGAGTACTTTCATAAAGATCATTGCCGTAGCGATAATTAAAATAGTATCTATATAACCGAAAGTCCCCTCGACGAGGTGTCTTATTGTCGTAAGGGCGGGTAAGCGAATAAAAACAATCCCAACTATACCACTGAAAGCAAGAGAAATGGATATAGGAAAATTTGCCACAAAGGCCAACAAAAGGAAGGTTGCCACCATGCTAAAGAGAACTATCAGCTCAAGAATTGTGAACAACCCCCTCTAGAGCTCGATAACATAAATTATCCAATTTTCTCATCGCAATACTGAATCAATCCCTTTTTCCAGAAGTTCAGCAAAGGAAAAAGACATTTCGTATTTTAACTGTTTCCCGGAACTATTGTATGAATTATAGCTAGAAATAATTTCTTGAATTAACTTCAACTGTATCTTCACTCTTTCTTCGATCGGGTTTTTGGGGTCCTTGTAAACTCGATCTAAATCTTTTCCTTCCGTTTGACCGGGATTTTTCGTTTCTGTCAGAAAGGGGTAAGCATCAGTATGATCGCCGAACTCTCTATGGCTCAACCCGGGAAATTTTTCCTTCGGCCTTGACTTCTCCAGCTTTATATCGAGTCCATTCATCTCTAAATTGATTTTTGCCATTGCGGCAATGTCCAAAGAGCCGGGATGGGCAACCAGAGTGTTGGAGAGTCGAGACTGAGGCCCCGCTTCATGCATATCAATTATCACGTCAACTTTCTCCTCTTTAACTAGCTCAAACAAGGAATAGCTTATTCGTTGCGTAAGTGTCCCATCAGGCTTGCCAGGATGAACCCTGTTCAGGTTTCTGGCCTCACTGCCAGGAAATTCCCGCCCGGAAGGGTGTATGAAATTATCAGGATCTCCAGTCTGATGTTCCGAATTAGTATAGCGAGCGCCATAACGAAAAGTCCTTTCACCGGAATTCCCGCTAAATTCTAACCATTCGGGAACTTCGTATCTGGGATCCGTATAACTACTGGCACTATTGTTCGCATGGGGAACTACGTAGAGAGTGCCAACACTAACATTAGATTGCTCCACCAACAATATCGCAGTTAAGATCCCGGCGGCTTCGTTGGAATGGGTACCTCCCAGAATTAAAGCTTTGCCGGAAGGATCTTCTCCCTGTAAAACGTAGACCTTACTGTCTCCCGGGGTATCGTGCAAAGGTTGAAAATAGTCGCTCAACCACTTGATATCGTTAACCCCATAACCGGGCCTGATATCATGAGATACGGGAGCCCTAGCTAAGGCAGTAAAAGTGAAGACGATCAAAAGCAGAAACAACGATAAACTAAAGATCCTACCCTTCAATTTTTGGTTCATTCTCCCCCCTATATACAAGAAACGTTAAACATTTACTCAGTCCTCCATGTTTACTATTCTGATAGATATGCCAGATAACTTGTTAGGACTATAAAACCCGTCGGGCCGGCAAGTTAAACTCTTTAACCCAACTATCTTTACTTAAAAACTGCAAAAGCCGAAGTTATAGAGCACTTGCAACAATCCTCCGGGCAAGTCAGGAAGATTCCTCATCGAATACAATCAAGTCTTTTAATGTGACCGGAAGCTTTGGTGCATTTTCGATCTCCAGGAACGGAACGTTATTGGAGTCGGTCAGTTCCTTAAAAAGACCATCCTTGTTGCCGGATGCTTTTACAATAACAAAGTCAGAGCCGGGTACGCATTCTTTGATAAGCTTGTTGCTCAGATCTCCCCGACGAGCTTCTCCTTCGATGTGAAGCGTGATAATCGACTTATCAAGAGACCGTGCCTTAGCAAAGATATCAGAGGCCCATTTTACCTCTTTCTCGATGCTAATACCCGCAGATCCGAGCCCTTTTCCACTTGCCCCAATAACCGGCATAAGTACCGAGAACTGAATATCAGTTAACTCTTCCGGCTGAATGCGTTTGTCCAGATGCTTTACAGTTACACCTGCCTGTTGAGCGAGCACTTTTGCCATAACCGCACCCGGGCTCTGCCCGACTGAGAGTACAAGCACAGGCGGTGTAAATGTCGCTATACTTATGTTGTCGCAGGTAATCTCCCCATTCGAAGCGAATCCGACTCCGCCACTTAAATCGGATAAATTAGTATCCGATAAACCGAGAACCGCCTCCCCGTCTATCTTTACACTCAATGTATTTTTCGAAAACTTAAGCTTATAATTGTGGAATTTCGATATGTCAACGGACGTTTCAACTTCCTTTTTTAAAACCTCCTGGCCCTCTTTGACCAATTCTAAACTTGCGGGACCTTCTTTCAGAAAAGTGATAGCAACGTAATTATCTTCGGAAGAGAATTTCCCAAATACTGTAAATTCCTTCTGGTCGTTTGCCTTTAAGCTAAAGTTGATGAGACGGTCATCCTCGATTTTTATATCAGTTAGAATTTTACCCTTTCCGGTAAGGTTACCCGAATCTACAGCCCAATCGCCGGAGACAATCTTCCATTGTTCCGCTGACACTGAGCCGACAAATTCTTCAACGAACGCATCGTTTGTCCTTCTTCCCGCGTAACTAAACGTAGAAAACGCCAGAGTAAAAACGAAAACAGATAATATTAAAATGCTAAGTTTTTTCATGAAATTACCCCCTTGGTATAGTTAAAAAGGCTTCGCCGGCTAAAAAACCGGCGAAGCCTATTAAATTCAATTCTATTCGTCTTTTGGACCGGCAGCGGCACCGTCTCTTCTGAATGAGCCTACACCGATGAATTTATTTTCCTCCGGAATCAGCACGCCGTTCGGCCCGCCAAAATAAAGGTCGTACTTGTCGTAAGTCCTTACGTTATTCCCCATATTCTTCAGCTCTTCAATTGTTTCTTTCGGGAAATGCTCCTCCGTCCTTATACCAGAATACCATACACGACAAGTATATTTTGGCGCCTTCATTGCGGAAGCAAGATCCATATTGTAATCGATGACCCCGGATATTACGTCTGCCACGCTGGTAACTATCCGTCCACCGCCGGGTGATCCGATTACCAGATACGGTCGTCCCTCTTTCTTTATAATCGTGGGAGCAGGAGTGGTTCTTGGCCGAGCACCGGGAACAACGGTGTTTATTTCCCCAGCATCTCCCAAGAAATTATGGAATTCGTTATTAATGAAGAAGCCATAGCCAGGTACGTAAACCTGCGAACCCCAAAAGAAACTTATCGTATTAGTGATACTCACGGCTCCATTTTCATCGGCTACGCTGATATGTGTCGTGGAACCGGATTTGGATTTTTCCGCTGACTTGACTTTTTCTTCCTGATATTTATAGGCGTTTCCGTAAGGAGTGTCCCATAGATCGTCTTCCTCTTCCACGATCTTGTCCTGCCACTCAGGTCTTTTATCCGGATCTACCCATTTTGCCCTTTCCTTGGCGTATTCATCCGAGGAAAGAACGTCCACAGGAACGTCCCAGAAAGCGGGGTCTGCCAGGTACTGGTATCTGTCCGAAGAAGCCAGCAATTTGGCCTGAGCAGTTATATGAATTGCCTTGGGATTATCGTAACTATACTGAGGTAAGTCAAATTGCTCCATGATATTTAACGTCTCGCTCAAGGTTACCCCACTTACAGGAGGTGCGGCAGTTATTACTTCGTAACCACGATAATCGCTCGTTACCGGTTCCATTTCCTTAGCCCGGTAAGCTTTAAGGTCATCTTTGGTGATCCATCCCTCAGTAGCTTTTTCGACGGCATCGGCAATTTCTCCCTCGTAGAAAGCCTTGGCACCCTTTTCCGCAATAAGTTCGTAAGCTTTTGCAAGATAGGGATTAGAAATAGTGTCTCCTACGTCCGGGATCACGCCACCATTGAAATATATCGACGCTACTTCGCTGTTCCCTACATTGTTTTTGTAAAAGTCGTGCGAAGAGAACATTTGAATCAACGTCTTGTCTGCCGGGAATCCTTCTCTTGCCAACTCAATAGCCGGTTGAATAACTTCCGATAAGCTTAATTCTCCGTACTCCTCTTGAGCCTTTGTTAGAGCCGCTACCGTACCAGGAACCGCTGTCGCCTCAGGGCCATAATCCGTCTCTTCGTTACGGTAGAGATTAAATATGTCCCTGTCCGGCGCTACTGTCTTACCGTCAATATATGTATCGGTCCCGTCGTCGAGACTGATGGTGATCATCGATTCGCCACCAATACCGGATGCATGTGGCTCTACTACACCCAGGGCAAAGGAAGTGGCGACCGCCGCATCCACGCTATTTCCACCCTGGGCTAGAATTTCGGCTCCCGCCTTCGAAGCAAGCCGATGGGCCGAAGCGACTACACCAGTAGAAGTCGTAATCTGTCTTTGTGGTTCCGTAACTTCCGCTCCGGATAGAGGAAGTACCAAAAAGGTAGAAACAATTAACACCAAAATTAAACTTCCAATTCTTCTAATTCGATTATGTAACATATAAAACCCTCCTTTATTGATTAAATCCGAACCCTTATATAGATGCGATTCAGCAGAAAATATCGAGTAACTACCACCTCCTAAAATCAGTGACCTGTAAACATCAGTGCCAAGTTTATTTAAACCTTGCAACCATTACAAACAACATTTGTAGTAATTATTATAGGTCGTCTCCTCTATGTAATAAATATGTTTGATAGATCGATTTTTAACAATCCGCCACCGTTGTTAAAATATATCCGTGAGAATTGGCGAATATTCGTCAAATTCTCTTTAATCCACCCTGAACGACCGAGAAACCTTAAACACACCCTACCTAACATAGCCAGAGACCCAAGAACCACTTAGAATAGCTCTGAGAGCATGCCGATTTGACTGATGATAGGTTGTTTTGGCATTTCGTCGAATTTCCCGAAATTTACGGTAAATTCAACCAATTTGCCGAGCTAACCTTCCCATTTCTGAATTTTCAGCGCCGCGCAGTGGGTCCGTTCGAATTAAACGAGCGAAGCTTTAGGCGTATGACGGCCTAAGCAAAGCAAGTAACCCTAAACAACCAGGCCGAAGCGAGCCCGGAGCAAATCTGCCGGGATT
>JAGXLB010000021.1 GCA_018334915.1 Candidatus Bipolaricaulota bacterium | reverse complement strand
ATCTGACGAATTGTCGAGGGAATTTATCCCAGGGAGAGCGAGGGTTCGGGCCCCAGATTCAAACGTGAAGTTTCTTCGTAGTTCAGGTACTTGTAAGCGGCAGTAACTCCGATCATAGCGCCGTTGTCCGTGCAGAGCTCAAATGGTGGAAAAGTGGCGGATAGTCCGTTTTCTTCGGCCTCTTCGGTCAATCTACTTCTCAACCGAGAATTTGCCGATACTCCACCCATTACGGATATGGTATTGACCTCCGCTTCCCTGGCCGCTCTAATCGACTTGGTTATGAGGGTATCCAGGACGGCTTCCTGGAAGGAAGCCAGAAGATCGGCCAGTTCGTAGTCCTCCTTGTTTTCGACTTTTCGGGCGACGGCACTTTTTAAGCCGGAAAAAGAAAAATCCAGACCCTCTTCCAGCATCGGTCGGGGGAAGTCGAACGCAGCAGAGTCACCGTCCTCGCTTAACCTGTCAATCTTTGGGCCCGCCGGATAACCGAGTCCCGTCATGTAACCTACCTTGTCGAAAGCTTCTCCGGCAGCGTCGTCCCTTGTTGAACCAAGCTCCTCGTATTCACCCCAGTCTTTTACCAGCACCAGGCTGGTATGTCCTCCAGAGACAAGTAGTGCGAGAAAAGGCGGGGTGGACTGGCGGGATGAATAGTGAGCAAAGACGTGGCCTTCCAGGTGATTTATCCCTAAAAAGGGAATATCGAGTGAATACCCCAGTGACTTTCCCAGAGAAAGGCCAACAAGCAGCGGACCGACCAATCCGGGACCGTAAGTGGCTCCCACAAGATCAATATCCTGTAATGAGAGGTTTGCTTCGTCGAGTGCTTCTTTGACCAGCGGGGAGAACTTTTTCAGGTGGTTTCGAGAAGCTATTTCTGGTACAACTCCACCGTATTTCTCGTGGAGACCCGCCTGGGAATAGATCTTATTAGCGACTATTTCTTTCTGACCTCTAACTATCCCGACCCCCGTTTCGTCGCAGGATGATTCCAGTCCAAGCGTATAGAACGTATCTATTGTTCCGTCAACTCCTTTTTTAAGGTGCCAATGAACGGTAAGTTACGATATTTACCGGCAAAATCCATTCCGTAGCCTACCAGAAATAGGTCTTCTTCAAGGTCAAACCCTTTAAAATCTATATTGACCTCTTTCTTTCTTCGGCTTGACTTATCGAGCAGGGCACTAACCCTGACCTCTCTGGGGTTTCTCGCTTCGAACCCTTTTAGCAGATGGTGGAGGGTTTCTCCCGTGTCGACAATATCCTCAACTACAATTACTACCCTGCCGTTTATGGATCTATCGAGGTCTTTTAGTACCCTGACTTCTCCCGGTTCAGTCGCGTCACCGTAAGTGGAGACGGACATGAAATCGTACTCGATGGGGACCTTCATGTACCTGGTTAGATCGGCCATGAAAACCGAAGCCCCTCGTAAAATACAGACGGCGATAGGAGGTCTATCCCAGATTTCTTCCCGGCTCATCCTGTCTTCCAGGTATGAATCCACTTCCTCTGCCAGTTGCTTTACCCTCGACTGAATCTCTTCTTCCGTATAAATCTTCCTGTCGATATCGGTCTTTAAATTATATTTATGGTTGTTCATGACAAATACAAAATTATATGCACGAACGGGTAGATTTAAACCTAATATTAAACGATCCGGGAAGGTTTTTATTTTGTCCTGAACCTTATTCTAAAACTCCCGCCTGCGTCAATCCCCCTGGACCTCGTCCAGTCTGTCGTTACACAATCCGTCGGCTTCACCTATATGACTATTTTCTCGAGGCAAGTGCGTGAAATTCACCTCTTTAAACTGGTCGACGAGTGACCTTACCCTGCCGTGTAGTCGCCGGAGTTCGTCATCCTTTACCTTCCAGGCCCCAGTGACTTGATTGACGAGAAGCTGGCTATCCGAGTAGAGATGTATTTTTGCCCGTGTCAATTCGCTGGCCCTCTGCAGAGCCCTGATAACAGCGAAATACTCAGCCTGATTGTTCGTTGAATGGCCGATGTAGCCGGATTGGTTGGTTACGGGGTTTTCCTGTTCGTCCAGAATTACGTAACCCCAGGCGGCATCTCCCGGATTTCCCCGCGAGGCCCCATCGGTATAAATCTTCAACTCCCTGTAGTCTTTGTTCATTTATCCAGGATCACCTTGAAATTGTCTTAATTGATGAAACAGCTTTAAGAGGGTAGTTTTAAAAGAGTGTAGCCAAAATCAGGTAGTTCAAGTAGAAGCTTCCCCTTCTTTACCCTGAAAGAACACGTGCCAAACCGCAGTTCCGGTTCTTCGTTGTGTAGGGTTTCTTTGAGGGATAGTTCAATTTTCTCCTGGCTTTCACTTGCGTTGATTGCGGCCAGAAACTTATTAGCTCCACTTTGCCTTCTGTAAACAAATACGTGATCCGTTGAGGATATTTCCCTGAAGCTCCCTTGACGTAGAGCGGTTGTTTCGGATCTTAGATTAATCAAGTTCTGAAAAAACTCAAATAAATTTTTATTGTACCTGTCTTTATTCCAAGGATAGGGTCTTCTACAGTCGGGATCTTCCCCTCCTTCCATACCTATCTCGTCCCCGTAATAAATACCTGGTGCACCAGGAAATGTAAAAAGAAAAAAGTAGCCCAGTTTGAAACGTTCGAGATCGTTACCGCATATCGTCATAAATCTTGGCCTATCGTGGCTCCCGAGAAGGTTATAGTTGGCAAAATTTGCCCACTGAGGGTAAGATCGCCGTAGAAAGTAAATACGTCGGCTAAACTCTCTTGCTCCGTATTGATTCCGGGCAATAAAATCAACTAAACATTTATACAATTCGTAATTCATGACCCCATCCAGAGTGGCCGATTTGAACCAGGACGATGCCGGGCCCATTACCTCTCCCATTACGTAGGAATCAGATTTTATTTCTTTAGCAGCGGTTCGGACGGCCCGGACGAAACCCGGTTCGAGGTAATTCACCGTATCCAGACGCCAGCCGTCTATGCCCGCCTCCTCGATCCAGTGCTGGGCGACTTCCAGGAGGAATTGCCTAACCACCGGGTTCGTCCTGTCGAACTCTGGCATATTTGGTACTCCCGACCAGCAACGATAGTTAGGCTCCGGTTCTCGTTTGACGGGGTAATCATCGATCTTGTACCAGTCACAGTAGGCAGAATCAGCACCTTTCTTTTTCAGGTCCTCGAACCCGGCGAATTCTTCCCCGGAATGGTTAAAAACTCCGTCGAGGATGATTCTCATTCCCCGCTTATGAGCTGATTCTACAAGTGATTTCAGTAAGCTGGAGTCGCCAAAGTGAGGATCTACCTCGTAATAGTCAGTAGTATCGTATTTATGGTTTGACGGCGACCTAAATATGGGATTTAAGTAAATTGCGTTAATTCCCAGCTTTTCAAGGTAATCCAGTTTCTGTTTTACTCCTTCTAAATCACCGCCAAAGAAATTTTCTCTGGTTGGTTCCCCGCCCCAATCCTCGACGTTTTCCGGATCGTTCCTGGGATTTCCATTATAAAATCTTTCCGGGAATATCTGATAAAACACGGCGTTTGAGACCCAGTTAGGCGGTCGGGTATTCTGTGCTTTGGCATCAAAGTCACTAAACTCGTATTGCTCCAGTGACAACTCGCTTCCTCCTGGTGTATTACGTTGGTTTATAAAGCTTCTCGTAATATTTCTCCAGCATGCCTTTTGCTGAAAATTCGTGATAGGTTGAAGCAACACTTTCCAGCATCATCCTTTTCCATTGCTCTTTATTATCGTAGTAGGTGGGTAGAACTTCTTCCAGCAGTACCTCGTAAAGTGCCTGCCTGTCGTGTTCGTCCTGGTCTTCACCTTCGTAACCATCCCCAAACTGCCAGCCGTTTTTGCCGTGCCTGCAGGCTTCGGGCCACCATCCGTCAAGTACACTCAAGTTTAGGACCCCGTTCATTGCCGCCTTCATTCCCGAAGTACCGCTTGCTTCTTTGGGTCTTCTCGGGTTGTTCAACCATACATCTACCCCTCTAGTTAGAAACCTGGCTATTTCTATTCCGTAGTCCTCGAGAAATACGACGCTTTCCGGGTACTCCTCGGATTTATCAACAAGTTCGGTTATTATGCCCTTGCCTGTATCATCGAGGGGGTGGGCTTTACCGGAAAACACTAACTGGATGTCGCCGCTTTCCAGGTGGGGTGATATTTTCTCCTTATTGGAAAAGATCAGGTTTGCCCGCTTGTAAGGTGCGGCCCGACGAGCAAACCCGATTATCAGTTTGTTCTGATCGAGACTCACTCCAGTTCTATCCTTTACGTAGTCAATGAGAGCACGCTGTAGCTCAGTGTGTCTCTTCCATATCTCTTCCTTTCCCTCCGCCCCGGTTATCTCCGAATCGACCCAGGTATCGCGGTGGATTCCGTTGGTTATCCCCTGGATACTCGGTCGATCGTCCACGTGCTCCCACATACCTCTGGCAGTCTCTTTGTGGATCTGAGAGACGCCGTTTGCGGCTTTTGAAAGTCGTAACCCTGCTGCGGTCATGTTGAATGGATTGCCGCCAATTCTCTCCATCTCTTCCTCGGATATGCCGTTAAATGCTCCCATATATTTCATTACCCTCATACTGTGCTCTTCGTTCCCCTTTTCAACAGGAGTATGGGTAGTAAAAACGATCTCCTCTCTAGTTTGGGAGTACGCTTCCTCGAAACTGAGTCCGGATTTGGTTTTTTCCTTGATTAACTCGGTTCCCGCGAGCACGGCATGCCCTTCGTTGAAGTGGTATATATCTGGCTCAAAATCCAGCTTCCTTAACGCTTTCACCCCCCCGATTCCGAGGACGATCTCCTGGGCGATGCGTTCTTCCTCGAACCATCCGTAAAGCTGACCGGTAATCCACTTGTTTGAATTTTCCTCCAGGTTGGTGTCGAGCAGATATAGTGGTGCGTTATTGTATTTTTCGAGCCTCCAGACCCGGCAGGCTATCTCTTCGTTCTTTATCCTTACATGGACCTTGATTCCTGTATCCTTAAGATAATCGTACATGTAATCGTTTCGCGGGTAGGTATCCACCGGACGACCTTTTTCGTTTATCACCTGCTTGGTGTAGCCCTGGCGCCAGAGGATTCCAATCCCTATCATGGGCCAATCCTGCTCTTTTGCCGTTTTAAGGATGTCGCCAGCCAGGATACCGAGCCCCCCGGCATATATTTTCATTTCCTCGGCCAGGCCGTACTCCATACAGAAATAAGCTACTGAGGGCTTGTCATCTTCCATTGTTTTCACCTCTATTTTAATCATGCGTAAGAAATAAATTCATCAAACCTGGAATAAATGGACCTGCAGGAAAATTAATTAAAGCTTTTACTTTGCCCTCTTAGTGAATTTTCCCTTATACCCGGCTCTGGGGCGTAGAAATTCTTCAGAGTTTTATTATTTAAAGTATTTTTGGGTTAGCCTTTGACCGAACCCTGGGTCAGACCGGCAACAATCTGATCCTGAAGGCTTAAAAATATGGCTACTATCGGTAATGCTCCAATTAAGGCTGCTGCCGCAAATATCCCCCAGCGCTGGTTGTAACTTCCGAATATAAACAGCTTTAACCCGACGGCTAACGTGTACTGGCTCGAGTCCTGAAGCAGTATGCTGGCCAGGATGAAGTCCGAGTAGACGAATATCATGGTCAAAATGAAGATGACGGCGAGCATAGGCCGGGCCAGAGGCAGTATTATTCTGATGAATGCCTGGAAGTGAGAAGCGCCATCGACCTGGGCGGACTCCTCGAGTGAGTGGGGTATCGAATCAAAAAAGCCCTTTAAAAGCCATGTGTGAAAGCCGAGTGATCCACCTAGGTAAACCATCAGAAGGCCAGTATGGGTATTTAAGCCAAGCCACGGAGCGAGGTCGCCGATTTGGAGTAACAGGAAGTATAACGCAACCATGGCGAGCATCTGAGGGAATAATTGCACGAGCAAGAGGCTCAGAAGACCGGTCCGCCTTCCAGTAAAGCGGAACCGGGAGAAGGCGTATGCAGCCAGAGCAGACATGGCGGTGCCAATTAATCCGGTCAGGACCGATAGTTTAAGGCTGTTCCAGAGCCAGAGAAGAAATGGAGCGTCGTACTTGTTGGCGCCGCCCAGAAAGAAAAGCCGATAGTTCTCAAGCGTGGGGTTATCCGGGACAAGGCTCTGGGCGGAAAGCGAGCCAACGGGATTAACAGAGGCAGAAATTATCCAGATTATAGGGTAGAGGACGAAGGCCAGCACGGCGAACATAATTAAGTGTTTGAAGCCCCTGTCGGAAAACCATGACCAGAACCGTTTAAAAATTGACTTTGTATTAAACATTTTCGCTCATCTCCTCCAGAGCACCCGTATAGTGGAAGTTTATTGCACTGATAGTTCCGATAATAAGGAATATTATTATCGAAATAGCAGCCGCCAGACCGTATTGGGTCGCTCCCTGGCCGCCGAAGGCAAGTTTATAGGTGTAAGAGATCAATATGTCGGTCGAGCCGGCGGTGGTTGCTCCAACAATTGGTGGTTCACCCCTGGTCACGAGAAAGATTATGTTGAAGTTATTAAAGTTGAAGGCAAAGGAGCCTATTAGCAGTGGGCCGACGGAAACCATTAACAGTGGCAGGGTAATCTTCCGGAACTGCTGGAAGGGTGAAGCCCCGTCTACTTTTGCCACTTCGTAAAGCTCGGGCTGAATGCTCTGTAATGCGCCAAGACAGACGACCATCATGTAGGGAAAACCGAGCCAGAGATTGACTATGAGCACGGCTACTTTAGCCAGAAGTGGGTCCTGAAACCAGGCGGGACTTAAACCGAGGAGAGGCTGAAGCAATTTCGTATTTATTATTCCCACGTTTGTATTGAAAAATCCCCGCCAGATCAGCGCCGATATGAAGGCAGGTATGGCGTACGGCAAAATGAGCAGGCCTTTGTATAATGGCTTTAACCGCAACCGGGAGTCGTTCAGTATTATTGCAATGCCCAGACCGAGCACGAAAGTAGTCAGGACGCTCATAAATGCCCAGATAAACGTCCAGGTGAATACCCGCAGGAAGGGGCCGGTGATCATAGGATCCGTGAATATCCTAGAGAAGTTTTCTAAACCAACGGTTGCCTTGTAGCCCGGTTCGAGACTACGGTCGGTCGTAGTAGAAACAAAGGTTCCTTCTTCCGGCCGGAATAGCTCCCCCGTTTGCCGGTCCCGAATGCGATCACGTTCCTCCAGGTACTCGTAACGCGATATTCGCTGGTCAAACGTGGTTAGGTTGCTCATCTGAAGTGCTACGCCATTAGCTTCCGGTTTCCACTTTTGCAGTTTTTGTAAGACCCCAATAACCTCGGTTCGGCTCATCAGCTCGTAGTCTCCAAAACTCTCTATCGTCCCGTCCTCATCAGAGTCCACGAAACGCTCGTTTCCGAGATTTACTTCCGTTAACTTTTCTCCCCCGGTCAGGTACGTCTTATCACCTGTATTGGACTGGAGAATTAGCTTAATGTCCCCTTGATTGTTCTTATAGGCTTCAAAGCTATAGGAAACGGGGTCCTCGGGTTGATAATACTGGCCTTTAAGTGATTCTATCGCCTGTTGCTTGCTTAAAATATGGCCTGTACCATAATTGGTCGTGGAGAGGTAAAATGTATAGCCGATTGGATAGACTACGAAGGCAAAGAGAAATATCAACCCGGGAACCATGTATCGAATCGGGTAGGTCCTGTCAGAAAGAAATACGTAATTTATCGTCGCGGCCCCGAGTAAAAGAGCGACAATGAAACCGTATGCACCCTGAAAGTAAAGAAGGACTGACGCCCAGATCCCGATGGCATCCAGCAGGCCGAGAAAGATTAATTTAAAGAACAAGCCATAATTGTTTTCGTTTAATAGATTTGTCATGATTAAGTCCCCTGGAAAATATCAAGGCCGGCCTAAACTCCGGCCGGCCCGGTAAACTTCGTGGTTAATATTCTCCCTGACCTATTGCCTCTTTGATGATTTCTTCGGCGGCTTCCATGGCTGCTTCTGGTTCCTGTTTTTGCTGGGAGATCAATTGTAACTTATCAGTCAAAGCTCCCCAGGTTGCGTTCATTTCAGGGATATTGGGCATCGGTGTGCCAACGCTTGCGCTCTCGAGAAAAGCAGCGGTAGTTGGGTCGTCCTTTGCCTTCTCCCGTACAGGCTTGTAAACTGGCGGTCGGTTCCCTTCCTCGTAAAGTTCTGTCATAACATCTTCTGTAGCTACGTAGTTGGTCAGGAACTCGTTTGCAAGGACCATATCCTCGGCGTAACTGCTGAGGTAGAATCCGTTAACTCCGACGAAAGGCTTGGGCTGGTTTCCGTCCATGGGTGGAAGTTTCATGACACCAAAGTCAATTCCCGCTTCCTTGACTCCACTAATGGCCCAGGGTCCAGTCATCCACATGCCGGCGTCTCCTTCGGTGAATAGACCCTGTGATGTACTGTAATCTATACCCTGAGGAATTAGGCCATCCTCGTACATTTTGTCGAGGATTCTCAGACCTTTCAGGGCGCCTTCAGTGGTCAGGCCTAATTGATCTGGGTTGAATCCCCCTTCGTACTTGAATATGTAACCGCCGTGTGCACTGATGAATGGATAAGTGTGATAGGGGTCTCCCGTCCCGGGATAAACGAACCCGTACTTCTTTTCTTCAGGGTTCGTTAGCTCCCGTGCAGCCTCCATTAATTCGTCCCACGTTTCCGGGGGTTCTTCAACGAGTTCCTTGTTGTAAATCAGAGCGATTGCCTCCATGGAGTACGGCAGGCCGTAAATGTTGTCGTTGTAGGTGAAGGCGTCCAGGCTGACTTCCGTGAATTTCTCCTTTAGGTCTTCCGACATAATTATCGGTTCCAGTAAACCATTCTGGGCCAGCTCTCCCGTCCAGTCGTGGGCTCCGATGAGGATATCTGGTCCTTCCTGCGATGGGGCGGCCTTGTTGAACTGAGACCGAATATCGTCGTAATTAATCTGTGAAAGTTCGACGTCTACGCTGTAATCGTCCTCAAAATCCTCCGTAATCGGTTTTAGAATTTCGTAACGAACTTTGTCGGTCCAGATTTCCAGAACTCCCGCCTTTTTGGCACTTGCGGCAAAGACGGTACCCAGGACCAGGGTCAGACTCAAAGTAATAATCAAAGCTTTTTTCATTTTAGTCCCTCCTGTATTAGAAGTAGTTAAAGATAGTTACCAGTTAACCTGACCTTCAACGTTTGTTCTACTCACCACCTCCCGTATTGGAGTTCGGCGAAACTTTAAAAGGTTTTAAGGTAGCGTACTTCTTTTCCTTTCGATCGTAGCTGGACAGGATTTTTTTCTGTTTTCCTGCCGGCGCCAGATAATCGTAGATGTTTGAAGAAACGGATGGGTACTTTGCACCACCACCCTGCCAGGTTGAAGCTTCTTTCTGGACTGTTCTGATGTGATCCTGTCCGTAACCGTCCTGGGAGAAGACCATCAGGTAGTGGTTTCCATCTATCTCCGGCAGCAACTCCTTCGGTATTCCCGCTATTATTCGCTTCTGTTTTACGTTCGAGGATACGTCGATCTTGTACTCCTCTCCGTCTGCAGTAACGAGCTCCCTGCCGTATCCAGGCCATCCGGCAATTTTAACAAAGTAATTCCAGGGCGCTTCGGACGAGAACCTAACACCCGCGCCTTCTTTACGAGGTTCGACTTTTCCGTCCTCTCCTGAGTCTATATAGAGATTAATCAATTGATGGCTGAAGCCGAGAGGGGCGTCCCAGGGATTGGTCATTGCTCCGAACTCGAAACTTAATAGCCACTTGTCACCGGCGTCATAAATTTCGTATTTTCTCAGGTCGAAGAGTCCTTCGTGGTCAAATACGGAATCTTTCGGGTAAGAATAATTGCCGGGGCCGTAGTCATCTCCCTCAGGATCGTTAACTGTGAAGACTCTCGTTCCGCTGAGCGGCTTTGGAATTCTCGTCCTTACCGGACGTTCAGGTGTGGAAGTTAATTGGGTACCGGCTTTTCTTCTTTCCGCCGAAAGCCTTAAAGTAAAGTTTTCTTCTGGCTCGATATTAATAGTTTCATAAGGAAACTTGAATTCTATTATTTCTCCCACCTCTGCCGCTCGCCTGGAGAGGTTTGAAATACTGCTGGCGAACTTCCAGTTTCTTTTGCCGTCAGCTTTGTAGCGAAATACGTTCCAGGTTCCGTCCGCTTCCACATCTTCCATGTGAAGGGACACCATCTGAGATAATGGAAAGCCCAACTTTGTTTCCCCATATCTGGTTCTGGCATTTGCCCTGGTTTCACCGCTAAGATACAGGTTAAAACTAAGGTCCTGCCCGATATATTTTCGGGCTTCTTCTAAGGTATCTATTCTGACGAAAAGGTTGTTTGGGCCGTAACCCAGGTAAAGATCGGTATAAATTTCGCTGGCATCTGTCTTAAAATGAACCGCATTCCTCCACTCATCTTCTGACGTGATCGTGCCGTCAAGGGTTACTTTTACTCCGCCAAGGTTTTCGGCAATTGGTGGTGTCTTTTCCACAAATAATTCTGCAGGTATATCCTCCCTGGAATAACCAGATTGGCGGTAGGAATTAATAAGGTGGGTTTTGAATAATCCGTCGAAAATCTCGTCATTTCCGGAGTCCTTGTCCGTACCGTACCACCAGAACCAGTCGCTACCTTCAGCTGCCAGAATTGCATTTCTTGCGGGAGAACCAGCTGGCTCCTCCCGGATAGATTTCCTGGCTTCGATCAACCTACGCCAGGCTCGGTCCTCTTCCGGTTCTCCTCTCCAGGTGGAAAGGTCCCCGGCCCATGAACCGGTGGCCAGTTTATCGATTTTTGTAGCTTCTCCTTTTTGGTTCTCTATAAATTTCCCTGGAGTGGTTGTTTTCACCCATTCGGCTTCCTTCAGCTCTTGGTAGAGCTCTTCGAGGAAAGACCGCCCGTTGTTTGGGTATCCGGCCATAAACATCCAGTTTTCTCCATCAACTGCGATAGTTAGCAACTTCTCCCCGGGGTTTACGAGTTTTTCCTTTATTTCTCTAAGCTCTTCCATAAAATCGTCTACCGCATAACTTGTTGATTTATTACCATAGCTAAAACTTATATTGTCCGAAAGTTCGCTGTGGCGAAAGAAAACGTAAGCTTCTCCTTTCTGACTCGAAACTCTATAGGGTTTCGTTAGCTGACTCATATTAGGAGTTTCCCCTAAACTATCTGCCAGTACCCCCTGATCGGAAACGAACCAGTCGAATCCTGATTCCACCACCGGGCCAACTATGGACTGACTGACCGCCTGTTCCGGGGGCCAGAGTCCAGCTGGAGATTGACCAAAGATATCTTCGTAGCGGTCTATACCACGCCTGAGCTGGTTTCGGGTATCTTCCGGCCAGGGTTCCTTGCTTACTCCTTCCCAGCCTTCGTCCATAAGCAGGGGTAGGATGGGATGATAGTAGGGGCTGGTGATTATCTCGGAACCTTTTTCAGCGACTTCCCGATACTCGTCGATCAAATCCCGGCAAACATGCCGCTGGGCTTCGATAATTTTGATGACATCAGACATCTCGTAATTTTCTTTCCCCCGGAGATTGGATAACCCGTATTCCTCGTGGAGCCTTGGAGATATCTGCCAGAGAAAGAAGAGCGCGCTCAGGTCTGTAATTTCATCGGCCCTTAGGCTTCTCTCACCGGATATTTCCCTCAGCTCCGCGTACCTGGGAGAATAATAAGGATCGTCTCCGTCGTCGTCGAACATATAGGGATTTAGGGAGAAGAACTCGTCCTCTACTTTTTCTCGTTCCTTTTGGGTTAGTTCTTTCGGATCCTTCAACGCCAGTTTCAGGTGAGGATCAGTCGCCCCGATGTATTTATATACTCCCCCTCTAGTTTTTTCTTCTTCACTAATTTTGGCGTAATCCTCTATCTGGTCGAGCAAGCTGGGCACGAGGTTATAAGTAACCTCAATTTCTTCGAACTGTTTTAGGATTAGTGGGCTATCGAAATACTCCTGTACGGCGTGAACCCTGGCCCAGGGTAGTTCATACTTCTGTTTGCTGACATCCTTGTAGAGAGGCTGATGCTGGTGCCAGATTAGGGCGAGATTAAGCCTATCCGGATTCTCCGCGGCTACCCCTCCGGCCAATCCTCCGGCTGTCAAAAGGAAAACCAATATCAGCAGGACGAATAGATTGGACGAATAATTTTTCATTTTGACCCCCTGATTAATTGAATCGAAAGAACTGAACCATAAAGCCTGTTTAATTCTTTAATTGCTTAACCTCCTGCTTCTCTACACTTCTAACTTTGTGGTGAAGGGGCAAATTGAGGAAGTTACGAATCGCCAGTAGAGCCGCCCCGATTAACCAACCCTCTTGTCCCAAATTTGCGCGTACGATTTTTAATTTCCGGGCTTCTTCTGGAAAAGAATGGTTTAAAACCTCTTTTTTCAACCTGGGCATAAAAAAATCCGCCTCGCTAAGTCTCTCGCCCCCCAGCAATACTGCCTCCGGGTTGAGGGTATTTACAAGATTCTTGATACCTAGACCAAGGTTACAGCCCAATCTCTGGAATATCTCCAGGGCCTGTCCGTTGCCCTCGG
The DNA here is from genome assembly GCA_018334915.1 of Candidatus Bipolaricaulota bacterium. Lineage (GTDB taxonomy): Bacteria > Bipolaricaulota > Bipolaricaulia > M55B111 > M55B111 > JAGXLP01. Next base: position 9,967 of record JAGXLB010000021.1, on the reverse strand, counting down.
ACGCGAGACTGGAAAGATTTTCTATAGTCGGTGGTTTAAAGTCCAGCTTTTCAATTTCGTTTCTCAGGAAGTAATCGGATGCCAGAGCCTCCAGGCAACCATTTTCGCCACAGCGGCAGCGTGGCCCATTTGGATCCAGAGTGATGTGACCTATTTCGCCTGCGCCGCCGATAGCACCTCTATGGAGCGTTCCGTCGATCATCAGTCCGGCGCCGACTCCTTCTCCAACGGTTACGCAGAGAAAATCTTCGTAATCCTTGCCCGCTCCCAGCCACCCTTCAGCCAGGGTGAAGGCATTTACGTCGTTATCAACTACTACTGGAATTGAACTATCAGTTAAAAGAACGTCAGCCAGCGGCACGTCGCTCCAGCCCAGGATGGGTGTATAAATAATAGTTCCGCTGTCTGATATAAAACCGGATACGCCTATTCCCACACCGAGAACCTCTCCGGTTTTAGAGTAAGAGTTAAGATCTTGCCTGATTATTTCTAGAACCGTATCCAGGTCTGGCTCGGAGTCAATTTCCGTAGTATTGCCATCTATCTTATTGGTGCTCAGATCGTAAAGACCTGAAATTACCCTTCTAGCCTCTATTTTAACGGCTGCTACGTGTCCAAAATCGTCGTTGATGTCAAGTAAAGTTGGCTTTCTCCCGCCGGTTGATTGACCCACACCAACCTCTACTATAAGGTCGGAAGAAATTAACTTCGAAGTTATATTAGAGATTGTGGCCGGGGTTAGGCCTGTTATCTGGGAGATTGTTTTCCGGGGAATCGGGTCCCCGTTATAAAGTAGAGATATAACCGCCCTCGTATTATAGTCACGCATCAGCTCTTTGCTGATGGTTCTCGAGTTTTCAGAGCGCGATAGATGTTTCATTTACCCTCCGGGGAGCAAAAAACTTACTAAATTTACTAAAAAAAGTTTAACCAGAGTTGAAATAATTGCAACCTAAGTTATGCGATTCTCTCACCTGAGACCAACTTCTAAATCAGTATAAAAGATGAACTAACTACTGTTTGAAAAATTTAATTGCTTTACCCAGTTGGTGACCTCTAAAATGATAGACCAACTTGCTTTCTCGGAACTTTCAACTAGCACCTGTTTGTAAAGTAGAAATGATAAGCATCACTAAACTTTCAGCTAACCTGTCAAGATCGCTTAAATTAGGTGCAAATGAAAACTCAAGTTCTGGCAGAATTTTCTATGGCTCGGATCAAAATCAGCACTTTGAACAAAAATCAAGTTTGCAATAGAATGAGTTCAAGATTTGTATTGTGTGGAGGGGGAGTTATTACGAACGAACGCAGTACGAATAAATGCAGGTTATTATTCAAATGAAAGTAAAAGTTAAGTTTTTCGCCAGCTTTAGAGACAAGACGGGCGAAGCTGCAGTAGAGCTGGAGGCGGAGACCCTGGAGGATTTAATCGATATGTTGACGAAAGAATACGAGGGTCTACAGAACACCCTGTTGAATCATGCTAATTCCGGTCTGGAAATAAAGAGCGGAGTTACAGTTATGCTGAATGGGAGGAACGTTCGATTTCTGGATGGTCTCGATACAGAGTTGAGTAACGAAGATACTGTGGCAATATTTCCTCCCGTGGGTGGGGGATGAGTGTATTTCCATCACCTTAAGGCTGTTCGGAAGGTTTATATTAAATCCTATAGCCGGCGTTTTCTAGTTCCGCTGTATCTCCTCCAAAACTTACGGTATCCGAGGCTTTTAAGCTTCGGTGTATACTAGGCCGAAAGATAAAAAAGTACAGTAACCCGATAGTCAGGGCTTTCGAGCCCTGGTATACATATAGGTTGAAGTTTTGATTGATTACCTTTGGTAGTAACCACGGGGAATTGACAGAAGATCAGATTATTACAATCTAACCAACCAAAACAACGGATCTGGAAAGTCCCGGCTATCGAGTCAATTACCCCGCAGATACTACGGGGCTTTCTCGGCAAGTTTTGGTAAGCGTAGAATATACCGAAGAAGACAATTCTACACTTCTACCAACCATAACTATCAAGCGTTGGGGGTGTTTACCAATCGCCCGAGCGTGGGAGCTCGGGCTGCTTTTATGCTCCCGTAGCAGGCCGGGCTCCCATGCCCGCCCGGAAGTTACGGATTCTGGACGGATCGCCGGAGCATGGTAGTCTCGTCTGCTAACTATTTTGTATAATTCCCCATACATTCTTACTATATCGGCCGAAGTCCAGCCCTCAAAAGAGTTGATTGGGTCAACTAGGTGATTAAATTAATAAGATTTCTGGAAGCATTTGAGGTTTTTAAAGTGTTTTAGGCTCTGTTGAGTGCTGGAAGGTCCGGCTCCCATTGCCGGACCGGAATGTAGCCTGGAAACAATTTTTACGCTCTCGTAGCAGGGAGGGCTCCCACGCCCTCCCGGAGTGTCGAAGGTTAAGCCAGACTCAAGAAACCAGGTGATAGGTGAGGCTGCTTAACTCAGTGGAGAGATCTATTTGATAAACTTTGACCCCATCCGGAGTATCGAGATAAACAGGGGCGAAGTTTATTATTCCCGAAATACCTCCCCGGACAAGCTGGTCGGCAACGTCGTAAGCCTTCTCGTTAGGTACGGCGATTATTCCAATTTTAATTGAACTTTTCTTCACAAGATCAGAAATTTCTGAACTATCATGAACTTTTTTCCCCGAGATTTCCTTACCGATTATCTCCGGGTCATCATCGAAGATGAGTTCAAATTTGAAACAGCCCCTGTTGAAGCCGGGATAGGAGAGCAGGGCGGAACCTACATTGCCTACTCCCACCAGTGCCAGGGTCCAGTTTTTATCTAGATTGAGGATCTCTCTGATACGAGCGATTAATGGTTTTACCTCGTAACCGACCCCCCTTGTCCCGAACTTGCCAAAGTAAGACAGGTCTTTTCGGATTTTTGCCGGGCCCATGGAAACAAGATTTGCCAATTCGCTGGAGGAAATTGTTTTATGACCTCTTAAAAGAATTCGATTTAGACATCGGAGGTAGAGAGGCAGGCGATTTACCGTTTCTTTGGGTATTTCTGCTTTTTTCAATCTATTTTCCCTTTATTTGAATTGACCATTTAACGATTGGTAGCAAATTAAAGTTAATGATGGAGATTAAACACTCCGCTAAAACGAGAACCGAACAGGCCGTTTTTTGTGGCAGAAGCTTTCGGGCTATCGTTAAAATCCGAACCGTTCAGTCATATATCGCTTCCAGCGGTTAGGAATTAATGGGAGGACATTAGCTTGAGCCGTTCCGCCAGTTCAACATTAGAATAACAAGTTTTGTGACTGAATTCAAAAACTGATTAATTAGCAAAGAGAAACTGGAGCTCCCATTGCCCTCCCTGCGCGTTGGGGGTGTTTACCAATCGCCCGAGCGTGGGAGCTCGGGCTGCTTTTCTGCTCCCGTAGCAGGCCGGGCTCCCATGCCCGGCTGGAAGTTAGAATTGTCAACCAACTCACGGAACGTTCGCTTTTTCAGCAAATCCGGCTCCCATCGACGGACCGGAATGTTGCCTGGAAACAATTTTTACGCTCTCGTAGCAGGGAGGGTTCCCACGGCCTCCCGGAACGTTCCAGAATTCGGTAATCCGCCGGGAAATGGGAGCCACGGCTGCCGTGTTGCTTGGCGATAACCGGACCCGAAGAGGTCCACCTATCAAGTTAAGGTCATTAGGACCAAAATATAGCGGTTTTTTCACCCTTGAAAAGTAAGTTTATTCGCAAGATTTATCTCTCCGACAAGGGCTGGTTGAAAGTCTTGAAGAAGAAAGCTGGTTGGACAATTTAGTTATAACGCACTGGGTGAAGGGAAAGACTTTCGGGAACTAGGGGAAATACGTCCTGTAATATGATCTAAGCGTTTTTTGATGTAGAGGAAATCGCAGGTCTTAGGTAGGAGTTAGGAGAGTCTTAATGCCTTTTTTAAGAACCGCGAAAATCCTACGAGCGGTAATCCCGTTTGACCAGTCCAGTTCACCTCGATCGATCAACAGCCTTTCTTCCAGTTCGGTTAGAGAAGTTTCCAGCTGGTCCTCGTCAATGTATTCGGAACCTCGAGCATCTGATAACCTTATCATCCTTTTCGAGACGGCAATCTTTTTCGTTAGCTCATCGAGTTTTTTCTGGGAAATTAAACCGTGTTCTTCCTTAATTTCCGCCAGCTCGATTGCTGATTCGTAAGTTTGACGAACCAGGTCTTCTTTACTCATTTCGTCGGTGCGGTAACTCAGAAAGTCTTTCCAGGTAAACCCTTTGTCCAGCAGCTCGTAGTGATCCATAAGAGTCTGCGCATATTTGGTAAATCCGTATTTCTCAGGAAACTCGAACGCCAGTGAACCCGGGTCCAGAAAAGGTGTATAGGGGGAGATAAACGGTATAAGGTTTTCGGTAGAGTGGTTATTCAGAAGTCCGTCGATGAACTCCATGGTTCTGCTCAGGGTATCTCCCGTTTGTCCGTTCAAGCCTATCATAAAATACAAATCGAATTGACTGCATCCCGCTTCGAATGCCCAGTTTATTGACTGCTTAAGCTCGTCGTTTGTATAACGCCTGCCGGCTGCTTCCCTTATTTCTTCTATCCCTGACTCAGGCGACATTTCGACGCTGAAATCATCGACGCTTTCTCCCAGTTTCTTCAGGAAATCACGGCCCGGCGGAGTAAAGAATTCAAATACTACCGGAGTAGACAGTCCTTCGTCCTTCAGAAGTCGAAATATTTCCAGCCCGTACTCTTCATTCGGGTAAGCGAGGTCTCCAATTACGAACGCGGGTGTTTGAAATTCTTCAATTTTTTTTAGGTCTCTTACTACATTTTCGGGCGACCTCAAGGCGATTTTCGAGCGGTTGCAAACTTTAGAGTAGGAATAACTGGACCCCCCACAGCCGGGACAGTTCTGGTCGCACCCTTTTCTGGTTAGTACAGCCATTATTGGTCTTGTCAAAAATTCCTGAAAAGGGAGGATGTCCAGGTTCCGGGAGTTAATTACGCTTCTAAAAACGTATTCGTAGTCGAGTGAGAATGAATCCATCTCCTCCGGAATGGAGGTTATATCGTTTACCACTAAAGACGAGTCAGATCTGAAACTCAGGTTCGGGACGTCCGTGAATTCATTACCGTTATTCAACTCACGTACGAGTTCGAGCATCGGGTACTCGGCGGCATCTCCCCTTATAACAAAATCTACTTCCGGAATATCTTCAATAATTTCCTCGTGGTAATAACTGGCCGACAGACCGCCCATTAAGACAGGTGTTTCGGGGTGTATTTTTTTGCAGAGTCTTGACAGTTCAATAGCTCCGTGGACGTGGGGTAACCAGTGAAGGTCTATGGCGAATAGTTCCGCCTCTACCCCTTCCAGGTAACTTTCTGGACTGAAATCCCCGTCCTGAAGCATCTTCAGGGCAAGATTTACTATTCTGGTTTCATATCCGTGGCTGTCCAGGGTGGAGGCAAGCGAAACAAAACCAATGGGATACATCTCGAAGACCGATTTAGATGGAACAAGATCATTTATCGGCCCCCATAGTATCGGTCTTTCTCTAAAATTGAATACGCTCGGTGGGTGTAAAAAAACGACGTCGGCTTTCATTCATCCCTCATTTTGAAGACTGCGCAACTCCTGCTCTGTTAATAAAAATTTTAATTCTGAGCTTAAATGACAATAAATACTACTTTCCGGCCTTATTTAACTCAAGAAGAATAGTCGCTTCGCAAGAAAATCCGGGCCCTTCGGTCGGCTTGAATTTTCATCTTGTGCCTTTAGTTACATTCTAGTAAAATCAACCAACGTTTCTTGAACTAGTGGCTTCAGGCCATAAACACTACTAAACACTACCTTGATCAGTCGGATACTCTATCGATATTCAATCTAAATTGCCACTGCCCGAGTTTAGTGAACCTGAGTCTGGCAAAGGTTGATGATCTACAACTCAGAAACTAGAGCCTATAAAGGAAGTGTCCTAAGATAAATCGTGAAAAATAAGTATCCCGCCGAGAGAAAAAGTAGATCCACCGAGTTGAAGGGCCGACTCCGGTCGAAGGACTTCGAGGGAAATCAGGAAGAAGTCAGAGAAATCTTTAAGGAAATAGCGGCCGATTACGACAGGGTAAACAGGATAATTTCTTTTGGCCAGATTGAAAGATGGCGCCACAGACTTGTTTCTATTATGGATATTCCTGAAGACGGTATAGTCCTGGATCTCGGGTGTGGTACGGGTAAATTAACAAAGTTAGTGGCGAATAGAATAAGGGGTGGGAAAGTCGTGGGGGTTGATCTAACACCTGAGATGATCCAAATTGCAAGGAAGAATTTGCCAGGAGAGTATGAAAACGTGGTTGAGTTTTCTCTGGGAAAAGGTGAGGACCTCGTTCTCAGGTCAAATAGTTTTGACGTGGTTACTTCGGCTTTTACCCTGAGGAACGTGAACGATCTTAAAAACGTAATTTCCGAAATGAAGCGAATAGTAAAACCCGGCGGGAAAGTATATTCTCTGGAACTGGCGAAACCAACTTTACCCGGTTTTCGGGAAATATATAGGTTTTACTTCAACAGACTTCTTCCTTTAATTGGAGGAGTGGTCCAGGGAGATTCAAAACCTTACAGATACCTGGCTGATTCACTGAAAAGGTTCCCTAACCAAAAGAAGTTAAAGGGTCTTTATCAAAGTGCCGGACTGGTGGAGGTTCATTATCAGGAAATCTTTGGTGGGATTGCGGCCATACACCAGGGAACGAAAAGGGAGAACTGATTCATGCCTCTACTTGGAAATATACTCAATCCGGTCAAAGAAGACCTACAGAGGCTGGAAAAAGAATTGGGTAAGCTAGTTGATTCAAATCTTCAGCCCCTGACTGGAAGTTCTACCTACCTTCTAAATTCCGGCGGTAAAAGGTTAAGGCCTGCACTTGTGTTACTTTCCGCGAAGCTTTTTGATTATAAATATGAAAGGGTAAAGCCGCTGGCAATAGCGGTGGAGTTCGTCCACATGGCTTCTCTGGTTCACGACGACGTAATTGACGATTCTCAGTTCAGAAGGGGATCTGAGGCAGTTAACTACAAGTGGGGAAACAAGGTGGCGGTACTAAGCGGAGATTTGCTCTATACTTTTGCCGCGAGTTCGCTTACCGAGCTGGAAGACAGCAAGTATCTGAAGCATTTGCTGGAAGCCGCTCTAGAAATGACCAGGGGGCAGGCCAACCAGACCACGAACAGCGATCATTACAAGCTTTCATTCAAGGAATATATTAAACGAATCAGGCAGAAGACTGGTTTGTTGATGGGAAAGAGCTGTCTTCTTGGTGCGAAGGCTTCAGGGGCAAAAAAAGAGAATCAGAAAAAAATGGAGGATTACGGGCTAAACTTGGGTCTTTCTTTTCAAATTACGGACGATTTGAAAGACATTATTGGCTCCAAAGAAGAACTGGGTAAGGAACCCGGGAACGACCTGAAAGAAGGCACTCTTACCCTCCCGATAATGATTGCCCTTGAAAAATCCCCTCGGAGCCAGGTCCTCAGAAGGTTATTAGAAAAAGAAGACCCGGCAAGAGACGAGATAGAAAGAGGGATCGAGATAGTGAAAGGTTCTGGCGCCATAAAAGAGACCCTGAACTACTCCAGGAAATTTGCGAATAAAGCCAGAGAGGCACTACCCGTTACCCTGCAGAACCAGGAAGCAGAAAATTCCCTCCGCATTGCTGCGCGGTTTTTCGGAGGAGAGGAAGTAGGAGGCAGGACATATCTTGGAAAAGGTTTGCCGGTCCACGGCTCGACATAGGTCAAAAATTCCCGTGGGCTTCTTTGATAAATGATTCTTTGATAGGAGTTGCGAGAAAAAATGGAGAAGAAAAGCGCGGAGAAAATAAGGTTTCGAAATAAATTGCAATATCTTGAAAAGAATTTTAATATTCAGTTTAACTTGAGTTTGGACTTATTAAAGCTCGGGTTTTAGAATTGCCGATTTAGTCGGGCTGGAGGTTCTATTTGAGATTACGTATCTATAAAAATAAAAAATACGGTGAATAAAGTGAAAATATTTGGCCTGGATCTTCAACAATACGAAGCTGAAAAGGAACCGGACTTCCGGGTAAGGGACAAGCTGAAAACCGTCACCATTCCGCTGAAAGGGGGATTTGGCTCCAGTTTATCGCCAGGCGTCGAAGTCGGGGATGAAGTGGAGGCGGGAGAAATAATTGCCAGGGACGACGATTCGATCTCGACCCCTGCTATCGCGAGTCTGGCTGGCCAGGTAATTGAGATAGTTGAATTGGACAGTTATCACGAAGAGACGGCGGACAAATTAGAAGCAAAAGTTGCAGGAATAAAGATAAAGGTATCCTCCAAACAGGATGTAAGAGGAGACGGTATAGAATGGGAAAAAGAGAAACCAAGAAACCTCAGGGAACTGCTCTATTTAGCGGGTCTTACTTCATTTGGGCAGACAGGGGTGCCGACGGAATTTAATAGTTCTATATTTTCCCCTGGAAAAGTTGAGCACGTCCTTATCAATGGTATTAAGACGGAGCCTTTTGTGCATCATGTAATTGATTACGGGGAAGAATTTCCTCATTACAAGACCGGTCTGGAGATTCTTGCTCGGACATTTCCGAAATCACAAATCCACTTCGTTCTTGACAAAAAGATCCAGGAGAAATTGGGGCAACTTTCTTCGAGCCAGCGAATAAAAGTCCATTCTGTCGAGAATGAGAGCTACATGAGCAAGTCGAAGATGGTGGCCCGTGAGATACTGGAGGAGGAAAAACTCGACGAAGGAGGTTACTTGCTCGATCACGGCTTACTTGCTCTGCCCGAAGTATTTCCACTGGCAACGTATCGGGCTGTAGTGAAAGGGGTGCCATTTATCCGCGGCAGATTAAGTTTAAGTGGGCCGGATACCGAAGACCTTGTTGTAGAAACCCCGATCGGTGCTCCCATAAAATACGCTCTCGGCAAAGACACAATGAATAAAGCCGAAGAACTAACAATAATGGGAGGTCCGCTGTCCGGAAATAAACTGGAAAATTCAGATCTACCGGTCAGTAAAAATATGGACTCTCTGGTTCAATTACCTAAACCACAGGGGAGCCAGATTCTCGCCTGGTTGCATCCCGGTCTCAGAAAGAACTCCTATACAAACGCATTCTTCTCCGCTCTCGCACCCAACAGGCAAAAAGTTGCGGATTCAGGATTACACGGAGAGGAAAGACCCTGTGTGTACTGTGGGTGGTGTAGTGACGTCTGCCCGGTAGACATTCTTCCATACCAGATTCTTAAAACTTACAACCACGATAAGGTCGACGAGGTAAACAGGTTGCAGCCCCAACGCTGTGTTGATTGCGGTTTATGTTCCTACGTCTGCCCGTCTAAACTACCTTTGAGCGAGACGGTAAAACAGGCCAAACGGGAACAACCTGGAGGAAACCATAATTACGTTGAGTACGAGGAAGACGAAGAAGGGCTGATTTCGGTAATTGCCGGAGAAGACGAAAAAGGAAGAGGTGAGGAGAGTGAATAAGTTAGAGCAGTTGATGTCGAAGATATCCAGTTATACAGAAGATCATCCCTATCTTCAGCATATAACTGAGGTAATTGACACTGTTCGCTCGATCGTATTCGAACCGGGGGTAACTGCGGGGGAAAGCCCCTTTTTGCGAGATTACATAGAGATAAAGCGCTACATGTTTGCGGTAGTTCTTGCGGTTGCTCCCGCTGCTCTGGCTTCGATCTACTTCTACGGCTGGAGAGCCCTGGCCATGATCGTAGTATCCTATGTGGCAGGGGGCATAGCGGAAGTGGCCTTTACCCTGATAAGGAAGAAAGAGATAACGGAAGGGTTTCTGGTTACCGGGATACTATTTCCTCTCACACTGCCGCCGAACACACCTTTATGGATGGTAGCTGTAGGGATAATCGTCGGTGTGATTATTGGCAAGGAGGTTTTTGGCGGTACGGGATACAATA
>JAGXLB010000158.1 GCA_018334915.1 Candidatus Bipolaricaulota bacterium | reverse complement strand
GCCAGTTTCCACCAGGAACCTGGAGCATACGTATTACCAGAGATTCCCGTCATAGACCTTTTATCTAGGGACGATCGTAGTCTGGTTGAACATATCGTATAACGGGTTCTTTAAGTAAGTCGGATGTTGGAGTCCGAATACTTTTCAGCGAGTGAGTGCGGATAACTTGGCGTGGTCATTTTTTCGGAAAGTAATTGATCTTCTGAAATTACTTGAAGCGGGGGTCCAAGATATCTCTTACCCCGTCTCCCAGGAGGTTGAATCCGAGGACGGTAATCATGATAGCTATGCCAGGAAACGTGGATACCCACCAGCCACCCGGTAAAAAATTCCTTCCGTTACTTACCATCACGCCCCATTCGGGAGTGGGAGGTTGTGCCCCGAAACCTATAAAACCAAGGCCTGCTGCTGTTATAATTATGCTTCCCATGATAATTGTGCCCTGGATTATTACCGGACTTAGTGACATTGGAAGGATATGAACAAGCAGAATTCTAGTATTAGAAGCCCCGGTTGCTTTTGCTGCTTCGGTATATTCTTGTTCTGCCGCTACCAGGGCTTTACTTCGTGACAATCGGGCAAAATAGGTCCATTGAGCAATGGAGAGGGCGATAACCACATTCCTTAGGCTGGGACCCAGTGCTGCTGAGATTGCCATTGCAAGCACTAGACGAGGAAAAGCAATAATAATGTCCGTCATCCTCATCAACAGATTGTCCACCTTGCCCCCGAAATAACCTGCGTTAATACCGATTAAAGTCCCAATAGAGCCGGATATTGACAGTATTAATAGAGAAATTCTCAGCGTAATTCTTGCCCCGTAAAGTACTCTGCTGAATATATCTCTTCCCAATCCATCCGTTCCAAACGGATGCGCTAAACTGGGGGATGCAAGCTTATCCAGTGGATGGGTTTCTAGAGGATCATACGGAGCCACCGTGGGTCCGATTATCGCTAATATAACTAGGGCTAATGTTATGGTCACTCCGGCAATTGATAGAGGGTTCTTTAAGATTTGTCGCAAAATATTTGTAAATCTCGATTCAGTCATTTTTTAGTACTCCTATGAATATCTTATCCGGGGGTCCAGATAAGCATAAATCAAATCTACAATTAAGTTTGAAAAAGAATACAAGAATGCGAATACCATTGCCGCTCCAACGACGGCCGGGAAATCGACAGCCAGAAAGGAATTTGTGGAATATCTACCCAGGCCAGGCCAGCTGAAGACAGTTTCCGTGAGTACCGCTCCCTCCAGTAGACTTGCTATTCTAAGTCCAATTACTGTTATTGTAGGGATCAAGGCGTTTTTCAATCCGTGTTTTAGCAGGACAGTACTTTCTCTCAAGCCTTTCATTCTGGCAGTCTGGATATAATTTTCGTTCATTACGTCTAGCATACTTGACCGGGCGATTCTCGTAATTGCGGCAGTGGAAAGCCAACCAAGGGTAAAAGCAGGTAAGATTAGGTGGCGTACTCCGCTCCAGAAAGCAGCCCAGTTGCCAGCTAATGCACTATCTAGCGTTATCAATCCGGTTATTCTAGGTGGCCTAGTCATATAAGCCGGTAGTTGTCCGGGTCCAGGTAGAAGACCTAAGGTATAGTAGAATACTAGTAAAAGCAATATTCCAGTCCAGAAGGCAGGCATTGACAACCCCATAATTGCAAAAATTCGTGACAAATGATCACTTATTTTCCCATTCCTTACAGCAGATATGATTCCTAAAGGTAAACCTATTCCCACCCCGAATACAAGGGAAACTATTGTCAACTCTATAGTAGCAGGTAAAGTCCTCCTTAAATCGTCAAGAACAGGCCTTCTGGTTCGTATAGAGGTTCCTAGATCTCCTTGGAAGAGCTTGGTTATAAAAGCCACGTACTGCATATGGATTGGCTTGTCGAGACCCCATTTTTTTTCCGCCTTTTCAATTGCTTCGGGAGGTGCTTGAGGGGGAAGCATGGCTGCTACTGGATTAGCTGGTATGACCCTGGAGATGAAAAATGCAATGGTCATAACACCTAATATAACTACAACCATCCAGCTTAACCTGCGAATAATATATGATATCATGTTAGTTGAATTTCTCCGTTATAAAATACAGGGTGGGTAACACAACCCACCCTGTATTATTGATTGGTTTAGAAACGTTAACTAGTTTTATAAACGTCAAAGAATTCTAGGTAACTGTCATTCGGCGGAAGTTTGAGATTCTTTACGTTATCCTTGATTATGACCTGGTTTAACGGATAGAACATTATAGCAAAAGGACCCCAGTCCATAACTCTTTCCTGAATCTCCTTAAACATCTCTAATCTTTTCTCAGAGTTCATCTCCTTGTTGGCTTCCTCCACGAGGTCCGTAAGTTCTGGATTGACTGCCATATTTCTCCATGCCAGTTGCTGTACGGCGGCATCGTCGCTTGCTGTTCTACAGTGGGCAAAAGGCATAGTTAAAGATTGAGCATCCGCGTAGTCAACGCCCCAGCCGGCCACTATCATTTCATGTTCTTGAGCTCTATATGTCTCATACATCTGTGAAGCCACCACTTGTTTTATGTTTGCTGAGATTCCGATTCCTCTAAGGTCTTGTTGTATCTGAGTTGCTATCTCCTTCCTCGGACTGGTGGGCTGACATAAAAGCTGAGCTTCAAAGCCGTCAGGATAGCCGGCCTCTTCGAGTAGCTCTTTTGCTTTGTCCAGGTCCTGTTCATACATTATTTTGTCCAGGTATCCTGCCATACCAAAAGGTACGAAACTTTGACCTGGAGTGGCTGCTCCGTCCATTATTCCATCGATAATAGCTTCATAATTGATTGCATATTTGATGGCTTTACGTACTTTAACGTTGTCAAAAGGTTCTTGACCGATATTCATTGCCAAATAAGTGATATCCCAGGCGGGCTGCTCAATAATTTCAAATCCTTCTCGGCCTCTGAAGTCTTCTACCTGATTGGGTAGTAAATCCCAGGCCATGTCGACGTCCCCTTTGGATAGTGAGAATTTCTGGGAGGTCCTCTCTGGCATAGAGAGCATTGTTAACTTATTTAACTCGGGTGCACCTTCCCAGTAGCCCTCAAAGGCTTTCATAACTACTCTTTCGTTTTTTGACCATTCTACGAGCTCAAAGGGACCAGATCCGGCGTCGTTCCTCTGGAGCCAATCATAAGCCCAAGGGTCTTCCTCCGTGGCGTGAGATTCTACAACTTCTTTGTCTACCACAAAACCAATACCCTGAACCCCCATTATAGCTGCCATTAACCTTTCAGGTAACTTAGTATTTGTAGTTATGGATACGGTGTATTCATCTACTTTCTCTATATTATCCGGGCTGGGTACAAATTGATTGAGCATCCAGATCGGAGCAAAGTCCAATTCGAGGGCTCTAGTAAATGAATATACTACATCTTCAGCAGTTACCTCGTTTCCAGAGTGGAATTTAGCTCCTTTTCTGAGATGGAATGTCCAGGTTAAGCCATCATCAGAAACATCCCATGTTTTTGCCAGACCGGGTTCTATTGTTTTAAATGCATCTTCCCCGCCTTCGAAGTCAACTAAACCGTCGTAAAGTTGCTCTATAACCAAATTAGTGACCAATTCGTAGGATCTGGCGGGATCTAAATCCACAATTATAGAAGTATCCATGCCTATTATCAGGTTATCTTTCGGCGTTTTGGCGAAAGAGGAAAATCCGATAAGCCCAAATATTAGCAGACTTAAAACAAGTACAAAACTAAGTTTTTTCATTTTACCTCCTCAAATCTAAAAAAAAAATACAAGATTGATCAGGAATTGGGACTAGAAATTTACCATGTAGTACCTATAACTCTAACTACCACAAATCACCTCCTCGGAAAAAGTGTGTAAAGTAAGTTTATTAATTAGAGGTTTTTTTTCAAGAAAGAATTTCAAATTTGAGGACTCCGATTACAGTAGTTAGTTGTCATATTGTAATTTCACAGATTTTCTTTTTGTAGTGGATTCCAATTTAACTCATACCGGGTTAATTTCGTGTAGATTCGAAAGTATATTAGGTTACTTTCTATTATTATCTAAGTATCAACTGGCGGGAAAGCGGAAGTAACTCTCATAGGTGTGATGCAGAAGATTAACTCCACTATAAATGTTCGAACCCGGCGAACGATATAATTTTAGTTGAAAAACACTCGCTTATGGTAAAAATTAATCAGATAATTTCCATTATAATTTAGATAAAACCCGGAGGTTAAAAAGTTGAGTATCAAAAAAATTGAAGTTTACAGGGCGAATATTCCTCTTAAAACTCCTTTTGTGATATCTCTTGGAGTCATTGAGGAACTAAATCAGATAATTGTTAAGATTGTGAGTGACGATGGAAACACTGGTTGGGGAGAAGCGGCTCCAAGTACGGCGATACTTGGTGAAAACTTTGGCACGGTACAATCCGCAATAGACATAGTGGCTCCGCAGCTAATAGGCAAAGATCCGACCCGGATGGAGCATTTAATGAGTTCAATGGACGATGTATTATATGGGAATACTGCAGCTAAAGCTTCTATAGATATAGCATTGCACGATCTTTTGGGAAATATCAGGGGAGAACCCGTTTGGAAAACCCTGGGTGGAGCCCGGCAGGATCAAGTGGAGACGGACTATACGGTTACAATAGATAAACCGGATGCCATGGCAAAAGCTGCGAAGGACCTGGTAAGACAAGGGTTTGAGGTAATCAAGGTAAAGGTTGGAGAGGATCCGGAAGAAGACATCGTCCGATTGGCCAGAATAAGGGAAGCTGTAGGCGAGAAAGTTGATCTTCGTATAGACGCCAACCAGGGATGGACCAGACAAGAGGCGGTATACGCGTTGCGAGAAATGGAGGAAATTGGTATTCAGTTTGCCGAGCAGCCCATAAAGGCTGGTGACGTGGATGGTTTTAAATTTGTTAGAGCAAAAGTAAATATCCCCATAATGGCTGATGAAACTGTACATAGCCCGGAAGATGCGATGGAAGTCATAAAGAAGGAGGCAGCTGATTACATCAATATAAAATTGATGAAAGCTGGTGGGTTCTGGAAAGCCAAGAAAATTGCTGCTGCTGCTGAGGCTGCACATGTTAAGTGCATGATTGGAGGGATGGTAGCTACCGATATATTAGGAACAGCTGCAGTACACCTGGCCGGAGCAGTAGATAACATAGTGTTTAGAGATCTAGACATGGGAACCTCGATAGAAACCCCTTTGATAAATAAAGGTGGATCTAAATTGGAGAAAAACATGAGAACTCTACCTGAAGCTCCGGGTTTGGGAATAAAAGAGGTAAACGAAGATCTGCTTGGAAAGCCGTTGAACGTATATTCCTAAACGTGGAGGGGGTTTTAACAGAGGTTGACTGAGTCCGGGTATAGAAGAACACGGATAATTCTTTCGTCTTCAACTAGTTGGAGACTTAAGTGATTATTTTCTCATCATTATCAAGATTTCTCTCAGACTCTCACTTTATAGAACAAATCGAAATGTCTGGCTAAATTAGGTGAAATATTATGACTTTGTACTTTGAGCTATGATTCCAAATGGGTAAAAAACCAAAAATAGCTGTAACTTGTTCTTTTGAAGAAAAGTCCGGATATCACAAGATCCGCAGGAGTTACGTGGAAGCTCTAGCCAATAGCGGAGGCGTCCCTTACGTTCTACCTCACTTTTCCGATAGTAATCTCCAGGCCGAGGAAATCCTCAGAGATATAGATGGCCTGGTTCTCTCTGGCGGGACGGATGTAGATCCTAAATGGTTTGATCAGGAGCCAAGGTACAACCTACTTGAGATTGTCCCCTATAGAGATTCTCTAGAGATAGAACTTGCCAGAGAGGCCAGGAAGACAGATATACCGATTCTCGGAATATGTAGAGGACTTCAGGTAATCAACATTGCCGCGGGAGGAGAAATCTATCAGGAT
>JAGXLB010000157.1 GCA_018334915.1 Candidatus Bipolaricaulota bacterium | reverse complement strand
AATAAATGTAACACCGTGCCAGTTGTATCAGCAGGAGTGGTACTTATTTACGATTAACATACTTCCTCCCCTCCCAATTCCCGTGAAACTTATCGTCCGCTTTTTCAACTCTGACTGACAAATTTGGATATATTTTCTTAGTACTCCATAATACGAATGAAAAAGTGGAGGGAAATCGAATATTTGTTAAATTAAAAGGGGAAGATTAATATTGTTCCTGATGAGAACATATCAAAGAGTTATGCTAGCTGGCGGGAAAAGTTTTGGTAAAAACTTAGTGAGGGGACAAGGTATATTCCTTGCCCCCTCTTGTTACTTAAAACCTTGAAAAGTACAAGACACCAGAAAAACCCAAAGGAGGCTAAAAGGGGTAAAAACTGGTATCTTGATAACATCATAGCCATTAAGTGTGAAAGTTCTATGAAGAATTATTTAATTAATAACTTAAACTTCGAGTTAAATTCCGGATTAGTTCAGAAGAAATACTAAAAGCGAGATTGAGCCCTTAAACCCAACCCCGCCTGTAACGCAGATAAGAATACTATTCGGTTATACCCCATTTATCGGGACTAAAGTCTTCCAAATTTTCAGCATCAAAGACGCTGTCGGGAATGTCTTGATCCGGCCTCTCCCTACTTTCGTATGTTACGGTGGTTGAGTGATCCGTATCTACTATGGTAGTAATTAGTTTTTTTGTCACGGTATTTCCTTCGAAGGTTGTCATCTCCTTGACCTTCATTTCCTTTTTCAGCTCTCCGTCATCATCGTAGTTCTTCGATTGCAGAAGAACCCAGTTGTCTTTTCCTACCCAGATAGTTTGCTTTGGAAATTTTGGATCTGCCCCTTCTTTCTCCGTTAGCTCTAACTTATAGGCGGACACGGATTCTTCTCCGACTTCCATCGTTGTCTCTTCAAGGCTTTCAGCGCTGTACTCTTCACTCATTGACCAGCTACCTATCTCCTCGAATGACAGAGCAGTGCCAAAAAATCTCCCCTCCTTGCGGGAAGCAGAGAGTTGTATTTTCTTCTGAGAAGCAGAGAGGTATAGCCACATTTTGGTCTCCTCTTCTTCAGTGTCTCTGCTCAGGAAAATAGAGCCCTCCATATATGCAGGTTTGAGGAAATAGATTAATGTCAGTCTAGGCTCATCCGTTAATCTACGGGCCAGGGCTCCCACCCTTAATCGGCTCTCGGGGCTATCAGGCTTCTTATCATCAAAGGTAAGTATCGACAGCATTTCACCCTGAGTGACAACCTGGCTCTTTTGATCCAACTTCACAAGAATTTCATTTCCCGAAAGCTTTTCAGCGCCAAATACCGCCGGGCTAAGAGACAGGACCAGCGCAGCCGTGAGAAAAATTGTTATTACAATTGAATTCTTTTTTCTCAGTTTCATAACTTGTCACCTCTGTAATTTAGATATAGATTTAGTTTCTGGAACCCCTTCATACTCGTGATTTATCTTCCAACAGTTTTGGCCTGAACAGGAAGAAAATTGCCGGTATTACCATAAAAGTACTAACCATGCTGACTATCATTGCAATTGAGAGCAATAGGCCGACCGTCGCAATTGAGCTGAAAGTGGATAGGACAATAACTGCAAATCCCAGGGCTAAGGCTAGCGCGTTAGATAGTATTCCTTTCCCTGTAGTCCTGAGTACAGTAGAGAAGATTTTTACTTCGTCTTTTCCTTCCTCGTACTCCTCTTTGAATCGATCGATAAGGTGGATTGCATAATCTATCCCGATACCAATCATGATTGAGCTCACTATCAGGTTAACTAGATTCAGTGGAATTCCACTGAATCCCATAATACCAAAGTTTACTACCACAGCCGTAACCAGCGGCACCAGACTGATAAAACCAGCCGAAAATGACCTAATTATCAAGCCCACTATTAGCCCAGCCACGAGAATGGTCGTCAGCAAGCTGATAATCTGGCTGGATAAGACCTTACTGGACATTTCTTCCTGGATCCTGGTAGTACCAACCATTCTAGCGTCTATTTCGGGAAAATTATCGTTCAGGTATTGGTTCACGGAGTTGACCAGTTCATTTATTTCAGGGCTCTTTGACTGGGTATATAATCCGGTAATCTCCCCGGCAGAATAGTCTTCGGTAGCAAGCCGGCCCATACTTCTACCCTGAAAACTGAAAAAGAACAACTGAGATATCAGCTGTTTGTTGTCCGGCACCCTGTAATAAGAGGGGTCTCCGTCGTGAAACTTCTGATTCAGTTCCTTTACTATATTGACGATGGAAGTAGTCTTATTAATCTGCAGCCCTTCTTTTGATTTGAGCCATTCCTGAAAGTCATCCATCTTTTTCAGGATTTCCGGATCTTTTAACCCATTTCGCTTTCCGCTATCTATTTCTACTAGAAGCTGCTGCGAGCCCGCAAAGTTTTTGTCCATAGAATTCATTCCCCTGTTTATTTCACTATCCTTGCCGATTATCGCAGTATATGAGGTATCAACGCGGAGGTTTAAGATCCCGGCACCGAATACGAGCAGGATGATAAAGAACAGAGAGACTACAAGTTTGTTTCTCCTGGCTACAAGCCGGGTAAATGTTCGGGATACCGCGCCGGTTATCGGTGTGAGAAAATCTAAGTAACCAGGACGTTTTTTCTTCTTCTGAAAAGAGATGAGAGCTAGAATTGCAGGAACCAGGGTAAGTGATAGGATTACTGCGAATATTACCCCAACTGCCGCGAAAATACCGAACTGGCGCTGAGGAATTAGAAAAGCACTCACAAGGGAGAGAAAACCGGCGGCAGTTGTCAATCCCGTCATTGAGACAGGGGAGTACATGGAGGTAATTGTCTCCACGATGGTCCGCTTTTTTGATAACTCCTTCTCTGTCAGTTCGTAATATTTATTCAGAACGTGGATAGAATAGGCACTGCCCACGGCCGCCAGGATAACGGGAAGAATAAATGAGACCATGGTGAATGGGATACCTGTTAGAGACATTAATCCCACAGTCCAGGTAATGCTCAGAGCTACCACCAGCAGCGGTAAAAATACTCCACGGGGACTTCTGAAAGTTACGTACAGAACGAGGATTATCGCCAGGAAAACTAGCGGGAGAAGTAATGCCAGATCACTGTTTATAGAATCAGCAAAGGCGGAATTTAGATATGGCTCACCAGCAAGTTCGACCTCTTCTGGGCCTTTATAGCCGGAGACGATATTTCGTATCTCAGTCGCAATTTCCTTTGAATTTGCATCTGGTTTAAACTCTACAGAGAGTGCAGCGGCATCTCCGGTTCCGGAAACAACCCTGCCCTCAAGTAGTTTACTTTTAAGCAGTTGTTCCTTGAAGGCTTCCATTTCCAAATCGGTTTCGGGGACTTGACCGCCCGAAGCCACGGGACCAAATTCTATACTCCCTTCCTCACCGCCGATGACCTGAGAGTTCAGAGGCCCCTGGACGTTATCTACTCCTTCAAGCTCGCTGATGTCTTCTCTCAGTTGCTTTATCCTGGTCAGGACGTGCCTGTCGAATATGGTCTTTTCTGGGATGATACTTACCTGAATGTAGCTTACAGATCCGTATTTCTTTTCGGCTTCATTCGCCCTCTTAACGGCTTCGTTGGAAGAGGAAAGGTACTCTCGAAATTCAGTAACCATGTTTATCTGTGGGATGAAAAACCCGAGGGCGATTGTTATTACAAGGCTAACTACTATTATCTTCCATGGATTATCCGCAACCCATCGGCCGGCTGAATTCATTAAATATCCTCCTCTTTCCCAGTTTTTAAGGAAACTTGCACTATTATGACCGCGTCCATTTGCAGTTTATCCATATCATCTTTCAGAGTTCTGTCTCAATTTCCGTTTTTCAAATCAATGGTTAGGTTTTCAAAGTGTTTTATTTACTCCGACCTTTGTCCGGGGGTTTTGATTGAGTTTTCCTCAACCCATTCCAGAAGAATTTTGCCAGTTCTTCTGGGGCCTGATCAAACATTTCTTCCTGGTCTTTTTTATCCTGTAGGAGGCCAGCTGCAATTGTAGATTCCACCGAACCAAAAAGAGCGGAAGCAACAATTCTGGGGTCACAGGGCCGAATCTGGTCTTTGTCCATGGCCTCTTCGATAAGCTGCTCTATATACTTAATGGCCTCGCTGTAGCTCTGGTTTAGCTTATTACCAAGGCCGCTTCCTGGCTTGAATCGTTCCTGAATTATCACACGCATTAACTCTTTATGATTGGATAACCTGGAAAAGTGCCTTTTCAGTATTCTTTTAATTTGTTCAACGAGCGGGAGATCCCTCCGGGACAGTTTCCGGTAAAAATCCTTTCTGTCACTAAGTTCCTCGGCAAAAATATCGACGAGTATCTCCTGCTTGCTATCGTAGTAGTTGTATATGGTCCCAACAGAGACCCCTGCTTCACTAGCTATATCTTTTGGCCTCGTCTGGAAGTATCCCTGCCGAGAGATAATTTTCGTTGCAGCCTCTCGAATGGCGACTTTCTTATCCTTTTCATTTTCCTTGACCATAGCTTCCTCCATCAGTGAATGAATATTCATTTAAATTATACTGCCGCCTTTCCTCGTTTCAAGTCGGTAAAAATATCAGCTTAGTCTTTAAGAGAGTTCAAGATTATCTAATTTGTTAACACCAGAAAGGTGGTCCAACCGGGAGTCATGAGTTTTGCCAATAATAGCTGAGAACCCCAGTGCCTGCCCTAGGTGCTGTGTATCGCGTTTTTGAAGTATATAGCTTCTAGTTATAAAGGGGTTTTTCTACAAGCCCCGACCGTAAGGGCGGGGTAATTGGTTGAACCAGTCCCTTTTTAATAGTTAGAATCGCGAAAACTGTAGTAGCAGGTATATGACAGTTTGTGAATAATCCCGTATCATTTTTTTCAGGTGGAGGTAGTTATCAGCATGGAATTTCAACAGATAAGTCTAGCCATAGTGCCAGAGAGAGGCGAAAAAAGCGCCATGAGCTTCAACGGTCGACCTCTCGGTCGTTCCGTTGATGAGTCCGGCGACTCGGGAAGCTTCAAAACCATAGTAGAAATCTACCAGACACGAGAAAAGACTTTTCTTATATATGTAACCAACAGGGACCAGAGCGGTGAAATAAATCTTGCTAACTTTGCTGAAACCGATACACTGGACCCAGGAAGGGTCAGATCCGCCCTCAAAAATGAAGGAATTTATCCCGGGCCGATGTACAGCGAGGCGGTTTATCACTCCCTGGACACCCTGGAATTATTGAAATAGTTTATGAGTGAAAGATAGTGACTGGTGGTTTTCCAACCACCTGGATTATAAATAGCTCGGTTCAAATAATTATTTATCAACTATTGACTATTGTTTCTATTGCCAAGATTTATGACTTTATAAGGTTTTTCACATGCCCGATTCTCATCACTTACCTTTAGAAGACCCGAATCCAGATGTCGAAGAGTTCGAAAGTGTGGTGTTAGGGGAAAAACCACCGGAAAGAGTGCATTTTGCAGAACTTTTATTCGATGAAGAACCTATGAAGTATATAACAGAGAAATATCTGGGGAGAGACTGGATATTTCCCAGTAACGCGGACCACTTTAACTCGATGAAATCTTATTTAGACCCAAATTAAGCGATTCTTCCCGGGGGTTGGAAATCATATTTGGACTAGGGACCAATTTTCCAGCAAGAGTTGGTCCAGCACCCAGATGAGAAATGTAACCTGGAAATATAACCCACGATTAAACGGATCAGGCAGCCTTACCGGAGGGAAGTCAGAGACCTTGAGCCAGGTTCCGGAGCTCATCTGGGTGCTGGTTGAAAGTTACCGGAGAGCGACTTGATTTGCCACTTTAGATATCACCCAATTGGTGAAGATAAATAAGTTTCTCAAATAGTAGGGATATTTCCTTACAAGCTGAGTTAGGAGTTGGTCTTAAGGGAGAGAATCGCACGACTTAGGT
>JAGXLB010000156.1 GCA_018334915.1 Candidatus Bipolaricaulota bacterium | reverse complement strand
CAGACCTGACCACTCCCGCTGCCAACAACGAACTGGGTAATAACTCCACGACCACCAGCCTGATTGATGGTCTACAGATCAAAGGGTTTGGAATTACTGACGTATCACTGGGCCACGTTACCTTCTCCAGCCTGACCGCCCTTGACGGGAACCTGTACAGAGCACCCAATACATACGACATGGATCTGAGAGCCGGTGACTACATATTGGAACCGCCCCAGGAATACATCACCCTTTTTGATGAAACCCCCTACGACCAGGTCTTCTCCCTCTACAAGTCAGGCGAAGATTTTAACCTAACCTTTGGAGGAGACTTTTACTTCGACATGAGCAGCGATGAAACGGACGCTAACGCTTTGTTCGACACCGCATTAATAACTGCTGATGGGAGATACCGACTGAGCGATCAGTTCAGTATGGGAGCAGGCTTTTCCATAAAGCCGGACAAGGTGGAGAGGATCCGGTTGAGCTTCGACTACGCGTTCTAGGCTCCGTATACTTCACTAACTTCAAACAAATAAGTGGACCAGTTACTCACATAAGGGGAGGTTATCCTTCCAACGTAGCTACCATGGGTTAGTAATTTTTATAATGTTTTCTAACTTGTCGACTTGACAAAAAATCTATTCTCCGTTATAGTAACCTTCGCAGGAAATTAAGACAAATTTAACCAGATTTACTGAAGTCCGCACCTTGTAAAAGGCACACCTGTCGCAAGGCAGGGCCGCAAAGCCACGGGTCCAAAAATCTGGACCGCCGAGCTGCCAGGGCTGACCTTAAACCGTGCGAAGGAGGCAGTCTTGGCTTATCCTTACACGATCAGTTACCTATCTTTATCACATTCCACTTACTCCCCCATTAATTTAATTAGTCTAGATTGCTTCCTTTCCGGTATGTCTTCTGTAGTTACGGGAGGTCGGTAACCAATGCAGATGACCATATACTACCAGGAAAGAGACCAGTACCTGGTAGACAAGGTAGAACGAAAGGCCGAGCAGGAAAGAAAGTCCAAGTCCGCGGTAATTCTGTCCATAATAGAGGACTACTTCGAAGCAGAAAAGAGGATAGGGGAGATACTTACTGATTTAGGTGCTACTTCTCCGGACAAGGTCGAAGAGGGCCTAAAGGAACAGAAACAAAAAGAGACCGACCGGAAGCTGGGCCGAATCCTACTAGACAAAGGCTACGTTCAGGAGGTGGACCTGGACAAGGCCCTGGCCATCCAGACCCGGGCCTCGGACTAAGCAGAGTAGTATAACATAAAGGGGGTAACAGATGCCCGCGGAGACCAAGCTAGAAGAGTTAAAAGAAGAGTATAAGAAAAAAGACGAGATGGGCATACCGATGAGCGTCAGAGAAGAATACCGCAGGCGAATGGACCAACTAAAAGGTGAGTTAAGGGAAAAGGCCCACAAGAAGAAGCTGGGCCAACTACTGCTGGAGAAGAAGCTGGTCTCCGATGAGGACCTGCGGGAGGCACTGACCGAGCAGACTCAATCCAGGGAGGACAAACTAATAGGGGAAGTACTACTGGACAAGGGCCTTATAACCAGAGACCAGTTGGAGGAGGCAATAAAAGAGCAGGTTAGCTTGACCGAGGGGAAAGGAAAGGCAAAGAACTAAAAAAAGAATTAAAATTATAACTACTTAAACGGAGGCAACCAACCTAAAGTAGTTGACAACTTGTCGTAACCGTACCGTCCTGAAAAGGGCAACTCCTCCCGAAAGGGAGGCACGCAAAGCTTAGGGTCCGCCTACCAAGATGGACCGCCGAGCTGCCGGGACGTAACCAAAAGGAGGTAGACTCCTTTTAGGTTAAGGAGGTAAACCGGTGGTTCGGAGTAGTACAGCTAACAAGCTAAGTCCAATTAACCAGATAAATCATTCCAGCTATATCATCAACCTAGACCGAACCACTGAAACAGACAAAGACTTTTCAACAGGAGGCCGAAAGGGCGAACCGGCAGAAGTGTCGGGGAGCAAAGGCGGAAACTCGGTTATCGGGTTCGTAGAGTTCTTAGGGTTCATGGGGTTAACAACCAAAAACCCTACAAACCCAATGAACTCGATAAGCTCAATGAACCAAGATCGTCCGCCTGCCGAAGCCTTCCGGAGTTGTGATCTTTTCATGGAAGAAGCACTCAATACAAAAGACAGACAAGCAACGAAAGGGGGTTTGTGATGAGAGTTAATCGTAAAAGGTATCTTCTTATTGGGATGATGATAGTTAGTTTAGTTATTGGAGGAACTTTGGTTTGGGCTCAGGAAACAGAGGGGCCTGTGCATATTGTTGGTACGAATCAATACTTCAACTCAATCCAGAATGCTATAAATGCTGCAAATGAGGACGATACGATCGAAGTCGAGCCAGGTATCTATGAAGAGGAAGCGTATGGTCTCGACCGAGGGGACGGAAAACCTGCCGGAATGGGACTTTTTATAGAGGATAAAACCGGATTGACGATCGTCGGTGTCGATGAAAATGGCGAACCAATCGAAGACGTTGCCAATGTGGTGGCGACTATCAAGCCAGTTCCAGAGGAAGATACCTTGGCAGGCTGGGGCCCGTTTAGTTATTTTGTTACAGAATGTTCGAGTGACATCACATTCCAGGGACTGGAATTTCTCGAAGTGACAGAAGCAAACAGCTACGAAACTGATCCAAACAAGAACTTTGAGATCGAAGGCGACAATGTCGCAATCAAACATTCGATTATTGACGGCCCATCAGGAAGTATCTACTTCAATAAGGATGGAGTCCAATCGTTTGAGCTAATTGAAAACGAAATTAAGGGGAGTGTTTCAATTAATAGTGGTGCTGGTAACGATCTCGATAAATCTAACAGGGTGATTACAGATAATATCCTCAGAACAAGCTTCGTGATTCAAGGTGACGTTCAAGAAGGATATTACGGCTCTGGTTGGTTGAATGATGAATCTGGCGCTGCAACTTTGGAAGATAACACTTTCACTGGATCAGGATATGTTCTTTATACGTATGGCGATAACTTAGATCAACCATGGGAAGATTATTTTACGAAAAATGATTTCATCGAAGGATCTTCTTTATCATTAAAGGATGCCGATAATTGGGAACCACGCGCTAGTAGCAACTTTAGGGTTATTTGGACAGACATTCAAACATCCATTGATGCGTACGCCTCAGATGGTGACACCATCAAAGTCGGTCCGGGAACCTATAAGGGACCCTTAACCATTGAGAAATCGCTCTCATTGCATGGTACTGGAGGAGGTGTTGAGTTAACTACGACTGAGGTCCCTTCAGGAAATCACCCAACACTTCAAATAACTGCTGACGGAACGGTGGTTAAGAATCTAGAGATAGAGGATCCTGGCGATCCAGAAGGAAATCCAACCGATTCGGAACACGGGGGGATATTCGTGGGTGACCCCTCGGGCTATAATGATATTAATGATGAGTCTATAACGCTTAAGAATATTGTTATTGGCCCTGTAAAGGGAAACAAAGGCGACAACGACGGACCGAAAACAGCTGAAGGAATCCACGTCAAAGCTTACAATACTGGAGATCCAATTAATGGCGTCAACATAAAAAACAACCTGATACAAGATGTGAATCAGCCAGACTATGGTGCTAATGGTATTAAACTTCAAGCGGATGTAAACGACGTTAACATAGAAGGAAATACTATCCAGAACATTAGTGGATCGTGGGAGTGGGGAATTACACTTACTCATTCATTTGGAGAGTCAGGTGTTCCAAACAACGTTCACATTACTCGAAACGTTATTCAGGACTTAGGCCTTGGTTTAGGGATTGGAGGTAATTCAGATAAAGGCTTTGCAGGTGCAAGAGCCCACTTTAACAGCATAAAAAACGTGGATTATGGATTAATTACATCTTCACCTGATCCTATCAATGCCACACTTAACTGGTGGGGTATTACCAATGGACCATCTGCATTCGATTTACAGGGTGATTCAGTATACGCTGGAGGAGGAAGCCCCGTAGTGGGGAATGTTGTATTTAGTCCTTGGCTCGGAGACTCACTTGATGAAGGAACCGGAATAGATACTGATTCAGATACTCCGGGGGTTCAGCTTCCCAAAACTGTCAACATAATAGTAGACGACGTGGGGCCAAAACCCACCACTGAAAATAGCAACGAAGGCTATCTCAATCAGGCGATCTGGGGTTCTAATGATCTACCCGGCACTGACATCATTAACGTTCGGGAAGGAACGTATTTACAGGAAGGAACAGAGGGAATTGAGGATTCTGTTGTCATTTTTGGCCCCAACGCTGGTATAAATCCAAGTACGGGGACCAGAAGCGATGAAGCAATCATAGATCCGGTTCAAGATTCTGACGGGAATTTTCCAGCTGAAGCGTTTAAGATCGCTACCGAGGACTTGGGAACAATTGTTGTAGATGGATTTAAGGTAAATGGTGGCGATGAAGGTGGAATTATCCAGCACTGGGAAGATAGCGAGGACACTACGGTACATGTTTGGAACAATATAGTGAATGTTCCGGAAGGTGGATGGGATGAACACGGAAACTCCATTCAAGTTTGTGGTTCCGGTTCCACTGTAGTGGGAAACCAAGTTGGAGCAACCAACTATAGTTTTGAGGAATCAGAGTGGGCAACTTCTGGGATTTTGGTTTACAAAGGAAGCAATATCGTAGTAGAAAACAATCTTGTGGAGTATGTGCCTGAAGGTATAAGTGGAAATTCCAATAATGGGATTGCTGTTGGAAGGTTTATTACACCTGACCCAGCTGAGGATAATGTTGTGAGAGCTAATACAGTCCGGGGAGCAGAACGTGGGATCGATGTTCTAGGGAACGTAGAAAATACAGTGGTGGCTCAAAATGTTATAAAGAACAATGAAGTGGGGACCAGTTCATCCAATTACAACTATTATGACGAAAATGGTGACTTAGTTGATTTTGGAGGTGTGCCTTCAGGAACCGAAATCCACTATAACAGTATCGTTGGCAATGAGACAGGTGTGCGAAGCTATGCAGAAGAGGGCTTTGCTGTAGAGCTTCTTGATGCCACTCTCAACTGGTGGGGAGACGCAAGTGGATCGGAACACGCAACTCATAACCCTGACGGAACCGGCGATGCTGTCTCTGACAACGTAATCTTCTCCCCCTGGCTGGGAGACTCCCTCGAGGATGGTACGGGCATAGACACCGAACCCGATACCCCCGGAGTCCAGCTTCCTAACGGTGTAAATATAATTGTTGATGATGTGGGTCCAACCAAAATGGGATATCTGAATAGAGCAATTTGGGGCGCGAACTCGGAGTACCTCTATGGGAAAGACACCATTAAGGTGAGACAAGGAATCTACGACACCAACTCATCTGAAACTATTGATGAATCTGTAACTATTCTTGGACCTAATAGCGCCAATAGCCCAAATGAGGATACATGGGACGGTGCAACGGAGGCTACAATAAAGGATTCGGAAATAAAGATTGGGAATGGGGCGACGGATGTCGAAGTTGCTGGCTTGACATTTACCGGAAGCGGTAATTCCATTTTAAATCCTCCATCTTCACAAAATTCAGCCAACGTGAAAATATTCCACAATCTATTTCAGGATAAAACGAGTATACCCGTAGCAAATTGGGTTGCCCAAAACCCTCAATATTCCGAGGGAATCAACTGGGTTATTCACAACAATCGCTTCGAGAATATAATCGGAAACTCTAACTCTGCGATGTTCCTTACCAATTCTACCGGGTTCAATATCACGGAAAATGTGATTAGCGGAGCCGGGTTTGCCGGTATGAATTTAGATACTATTAAGGACTTTACAGTGGCGAATAATTACATCGAAAATACCGGTCGTCACGGGATTCAAGTTGCAAATAGCCCGGAATCGGACACGGTCATTACTCAAAACACCATAACCAATACAGTAACTGATCAGGTAAGTGACGATGGAG
>JAGXLB010000155.1 GCA_018334915.1 Candidatus Bipolaricaulota bacterium | reverse complement strand
AAAAGGAGCTTCTATAAAAGATATAGCAGACCACATTGAGCACATTTGTAGTATAACCGGTAATTCCGATACAGTGGCTTTGGGAACTGATTTGGATGGCGGGTTTGGAGCTAACCAGGCCCCCGAGGAGATCGATACTATAGCAGACCTTCAGAAGCTAGCTAGAGTCCTGAAAAAAAGGGGGTATAATCAGGAGGATATTGAGAAAATTTTCCATAAAAACTGGCTCTCTAGGTTGAAATCAGCTTGGAAGAATTGAATTAGTGAGATAACTATGATTGCCTATGTGATAAGAAGATTTCTTGTCATGATACCGTCATTGTTGCTAGCAGCGGTATTTGTATTTTCCTTTATTCACCTAATTCCAGGTAATCCCGCGGCAGTAATGCTGGGCACAAATGCCACCGCAGAACAGGTGGAAAGGTTGAGAAAGGAAATGGGATTGGATCGGCCAATTCCTATACAGTTCTTCGAGTGGTTAAAAGGGGTATTCAGAGGAGATTTTGGGGATTCAATATTTTACAATAAACCAGTACTGCAGGTTATAGCTGGTCGAGCTGAAACAAGCCTATTTCTGGGTTCAATCTCTTTGTTTCTTGTGATAGGGATCAGTATCCCGATAGGTGTAATATCGGCTGTGAAATATAATACCTGGGTCGACCAGTTAACTTTAGGAGCGGCCATGTTTGGGGCCTCTATTCCTACGTTCTGGTTAGGACTGAATTTGATGTTGTTGTTTTCCACATTTCTCAATATCCTTCCGAGTTCCGGGTTCCCATCGATAGTCAAGACCGGTAACTTATTAAACCTAAGATATCTCATCCTTCCTGCAGTTACCCTGACGGCACCCAATTCCGCATTGCTGGTCCGGCTTACCCGGTCCAGTATGTTAGACGTAATGAGGGAAGATTACATAAGTACAGCCAGAGCGAAAGGATTGGAGGAGCGCATTGTTGTTTACGTACACGCTTTGAGGAACGCGATGATTTCTATTGTTTCCGTCATTGGTTTCACCTTTGCGGCATTGCTTTCGGGAACTGTAGTCACGGAAACCGTTTTTTCACTACCTGGGGTGGGTCGACTTATAGTTCAATCGATCCTTCGACGGGATTATCCGACTATACAGGGTATAATACTGGTGGTCGTTTTCCTCTATTTATTTATCAACCTGTTGACTGATCTTAGCTATGCTTTGATAGATCCTCGAATAAGACATGATTAATGTTTGAAAGGCTTAAACTATGGATACTTTAAAAAAATTATTTAGAAGAAAAATTACTTTGGTGGGGGCTGTTGTACTGGGCATTGTAGCTATCATGGCAATATTCTCGCCTTTTTTAACACCATACAATCCCTATGAAATGAATATGCAGGATAGACTACAATCTCCCAACCTTTCCCATTTTTTTGGGACTGATAACTTTGGCCGGGATATATTTAGCAGGGTAATGTACGGGGCTCAGCTATCCCTTTTAAGTGGTTTTTCCTCCGTCGTTTTTGCATCCGTATTCGGGGTATTGCTAGGTATACTTGCAGGTTATTTCGAGCGGCTTGAAGGGATAATTATGCGCCTGGTTGACGTTTTCATGGCGTTTCCTCCACTTCTCTTAGCTCTGATTCTCATGTCCATCATGGGCCGGGGGCTGTTGAACGTGGTGATGGCCGTAGGTGTAGCATATCTAACGAGGATAGCCAGAGTAACTTTTGGGCTTACTTTAAAAATAAAAGAGGATCCATATATAGAAGCTGCTCGGGCAATGGGAGCCAATAACGCAAGAATATTGTTCAAGCACGTCTTACCTAACCTTATTTCTCCAATTATAGTCCAGGCAAGCTTTACGTTTGCCTTTTCTTTATTACAGATCGCGGCGTTGGATTTTCTGGGCCTGGGTTTGCCTCCCGAAATTCCCAGCTGGGGAGGTATGTTAAACCAGGGAAGGACCTATATAACACGTGCTCCCTGGTTGTTGGTTTTTCCCGGTATATTCATTGTCATAACAGTTCTTTCTTTTAATTTGCTTGGTGATGCCTTACGAGACGAGCTAGATCCCCGATTTCAAGAAGAGGTTACGGCTTGAGGTGAATGGTGAGAAAAGGTACGGAACTACGGAAAGTTTGACTGTTGCGCTTAGTACTTGAATCTGAGTTAATTTAAATCAATCAGATAAAAATAATTATGTATCGGTGCTCTAAAATCATTTTTGAGGAAAAAATCCACAAATGAAGTTAAAAATATAAGGAGGAATTTCAATGAAAGATTACGAAGACAGAGTTGAAGAACTAGGTATAGAAATCCCCGAACCCCCCAAACCGGTGGGTTCATACATACCTGCAAGAAGAGCCGGCGATCTCGTCTTTTGCTCGGGTCAGGGGCCTTTAAAAGACGACGAGTTCCTCCATCTGGGCAAGGTTGGATCCGATTTAACTGTGGAAGAAGGATATGAAGCGGCAAAGGTATGTGCGATAAATTGTCTGGCAGAAGTTAAGTCAGAAGTAGGTTCTCTAAATAAGGTAGACAAAATAATAAAAGTTCGTGGATTTGTTAGTTCTGCTCCGGGATTCGACAAGCAACCTGATGTGGTTAACGGGGCTTCGAATCTACTCCAAAAAATATTCGGCGAAAACGGTAAGCATGCTCGGGCTGCCCTGGGCACTTCGGACCTTCCTGGCAATATCCCTGTAGAAGTTGAAATGGTAGTAAAGGTGGAATAAACCCGAAGCATGAAAAGACCCTACGGAAGTTATTAGTAATTTAGAAAAGTAACTCGACAACAAAAATAGGGAGGAAAAAGTGGCTAACTACGAACAATTAGGGGTAAAGCCAATAATCAACGCTGCCGGAACCTTCACGAAATTTAGCGGATCTTTGATGGACGAAGAGGTTCTGGATGCGATGAAAGAGGCATCCAAGCAATTTGTGGATGTAAATGAGCTTTTGGAAGCGACTGGTGATTACCTTGCCAACTTGCTTGAGGTGGATTCCGCTCTGGTAACTTCAGGTGCAGCTGCAGGAATGGCTCAAACGACTGCTGCCTGCATGGCAGGAAGTGACCCGCACGCGATAAGGTCCTTACCTGATACCGAGGGGTTAAACGACGAAGTAGTGGTAATGCGCTCCCACCGAAATCCCTACGACCAAGCTATGAGCGGAGTTGGAGCTAACTTCGTGGAAGTTGGGAACGCAATTGAAACTTTTCAGTGGGAGCTAGACGCGGCAATCTCGGAGGATACCGCAGCTGTGGCCTACTTCGTCCAGTCCTCAATGTTGGAAGCTTCACTTACTCTCGAAGAGGTCTTAGAAGTAGCACACAGTAACGAAATACCCGTTATATGCGATGCAGCTGCAGAAATACCTCCCGCTAACAATCTTTCGAAATTTGCTCATCAAGGGGCTGATATAGTCCTCTTCAGTGGGGGCAAGGAATTACGAGGGCCTCAGTCTTCAGGCTTAGTAATTGGAAGAAGTGATATCATTGAGACAGCACGACTTCATGGACCCCCTAAACACAATATTGGTAGACCCATGAAGATAGATAAAGAAACTGTAATGGGATTGGTAAGAGCGGTAGAACTATACCTGGAAGAAGATCACCAGGCCCGGATGGATCAGTGGAAAGATCAGGTTTCAAAAGTCGTGAATGGGTTAGAAGATCTGGATGGAGTTTCCGTGAAAAGCGGATATCCGGCTCAACCTTTCTGTCAGCCGGCAACCATTCCAAGAGTGTATCTAAAATTTGATGAAAACGTAACGGATCTAAACAGGGAACAGGTAAAAGAATTATTGATGGAAGGGGAACCTCCAATTGCGACAGAAACTTATAACGACTCGCTTGTTATCAACCCCCATATGCTGCAAAAAGGAGAGGAGGAAACGGTAATTAGAAGGTTGAAAGAAATCGTAATTAAGTAACTTTCATGGACTATTACTCGAGAGGTGTTAAACCATATATGTCAAACCAAACGACGCTGGATAAAATGATAGACTCAGGCGTAGTGGGGGTAATTCGAACGGAAAGTTCCGAAAAGCTACTAAAGGTTTCTGAAGCTTTGAAGGTAGGTGGCGTTAGCTGTATAGAGGTTGCCATGACCACTCCTGATGCATTAACGGTAATAGAAGAGGTCTCCGGCCAGTTGGATGATGTGCTTATCGGAGCTGGTACCGTTTTAGATGCAGAAACGGCCCGATCTGCTATATTAGCCGGAGCGGAATACCTGGTATCCCCGACGACCGATCTGGACATGATAGAGATGTGTAAAAGGTATGACAAGGTAGTCGCTCCCGGAGCCTTCACCCCGACGGAAGTGATGAAGGCCTGGCAAGCTGGGGCTGATATTGTAAAGGTCTTTCCCGCCTCCAGGCTGGGGCCCAAATTCATAAGCGACATAAAGGCACCTCTGCCTCAGGCTTCCCTTATGCCGACGGGCGGTGTAAGCCAAGACAACGCTGCCGACTACATCCGGGCCGGAGCTGATGCGGTCTGTGCCGGATCCGCATTGCTTGACAAACAGGCAATAGCAAAGGAAAACTGGGAAGTGTTGACTAGTAATGCCAAGCAGTTAGTAGAAGCAGTAAAAGAAGGACGAAAAACGCTTTAAGATGAAAAAACACCCTAAAAAATTAATGATCCCGGGCCCAGTAGAAGTCGAACAGGACGTCCTAGCGGAAATGGGATCTCCCGTAGTGTCTCACTACGGGGAAGAATGGACTGAAATATATAATGAGACCGTGGAGCTGGCTCGTAAGGTCTTCCAAACTAACAACGAGCATATCTTCTTAATTCCTGGAAGCGGAAGTGCGGGACTAGACGCGGCTCTCGGCAGTACACTGCAAGGAGACAGAAAGCTTTTGGTGCCAATAAATGGGTGGTTTGGCAATAGACTGAAAAATATAGCTTCCACCCATTCGGATGAGGTAGATACAATAGATTTCGAATTGGGCAGCTCGGTGGATCCCGACCAAGTAAAACAATATTTGGAGAAAAATCCCGAAGTCGAAGTTTTGGCAATAACACACTGTGAAACCTCAACCGGCGTGTCGAATCCAGTTGAAGAGATAGGAAAGATATGCTCCAGGCAAGAAGTTTTATTCATAGTTGATGCGGTCTCGTCTCTGGGCGCGAGCCAACTAAAGACCGACGAGTGGGACGTAGATATCTGTATTACCGCCTCCCAGAAGGGTCTGGAGGCGCCACCGGGTCTTGCTTTGGTTTCCGTTAGTCCTACAGCCTGGGAATTGGTTGAAAAGACTTCGGACCCCGGTTGGTACCTAAACCTAAAGACCTGGAAAAAATTTGCCCTCGATTGGGCGGACTGGCACCCTTTTCCAGTTACCATGGCCGTGAATAACGTCCTGGCACTGAGGAGAAGCCTTATCCGGATTTTAGATGAAGGGTTAAACGAGCGTTTCAAAAGACATAAACAATTGACCGAGTTTTTAAGGGAATCCCTGAGGAACTTGGGTTTCAGTCTCTTCGTGGAAGATAGATTTGCCTCTTCTACGGTTACGTCGGTAGAGGCGGGATCGAAGGTGGACATAGATGGCTTGATGGAATACCTTGAGACGGAGCGTTCCATAAAAATTGCCGGAAGTCTCGGCGAGATGGAGGGGAGGTTGTTTCGAATCGGTCACATGGGACCAGGTGCTTCCTACGATGCTTTACTTCCACTTTTGTTTGGAATAGAGGAGTACTTAAGAAGGATTGGTGCTGACATTGTACAAGGCCAATTCCTAAAAGAAAATAGTGATTAACTTAAATTCTGAAAGTTTCTACCTTCGACCTTAAAAACTAAAGGAGGGAAAACACAAAATGAAAAACGACGTAGTCACCTTTGGCGAGACAATGATTAGGTTGTCCGCACCGGATAAAAAGAGGTTAGAGCAAACGGAATCAATTGACGTAAACATTGGAGGTTCTGAATCCAACGTAGCAGTTGCTGTTAAAAGATTGGGGTTGGATACCGCCTTCGTTACA
>JAGXLB010000154.1 GCA_018334915.1 Candidatus Bipolaricaulota bacterium | reverse complement strand
TTCTCGACGCCAGTAATCTGTAGTGCCAAGGTTGGATGTCTTTCTTCTCTTTTTCCTTAATAATACTAGTATAAGCGTATATAGTTATAGTGCCTGGATGTCTTTCGCAACTAATTGCTGCAGAAAAATGACATTAAAAAGTGCACAGTCCCACCTCACAAGGAATATTACCCAATTATCGTAAGGTGTCTTTCCTTCAGCTAAAGTTCGCGATTTAACTCTGTTCAGGGTCGTAGTAGAACCCACAAGGACCATAGAACTTAAAAAGCACGGGATAATTGAGCTGAATTTACAGAACCCGCTTAATAAAATAAGCCTGATATATTGTTCCTCAACCAATTAAAGACGAATTTGAAAGCACAATCGAGACGATTAGGCGGTCTTCTCTTTTAGGTCTAAATGAGTTCCCGATAGGACTCCTCACCTAAGAAAAGAGTATCTCTGTAAGTACTACTGAAAGTAAAAGGTTTGGCTAACGATCGAGCCTGGAAATTTATAACGTGATGAAAAGACTGCATTAGTCCATTCCAAGATGTGCCAAGATGAGTGCGGCGTAGATCTTAGCTGCTTTGAGAAAATTCTCGACCGCCAGATGTTCATTTACCTGGTGGGCGAATCGCATTTCCCCTGGTCCAAGGTTAATTGTAGGTATCCCTGCAAGGTAACCTATCCTCCCTGCGTCGGTATGAGTTTCTACTCCACCGAGCTCAAACTCCAGATCACTTGATTCTAACCCTTCTTTGGTTTTCTTGAAGAATTCATGGTCTCTGGGTAATTCGTAACTATCCGCATCTATAATCCAGTCGATTTCGGGAGGATGCTCCTCCAACCAAGGATCAAGCTTTGCTGCCCGAGCGACGTGTTCCTCTATTTCTGCTTTTACTTTTGTACCAAGACCTTTCTCGTCTTGCTCCTGAGGTAGGTATTGGACATTAAAAGTAATTTCAGAAGAATCTGCGAAAGAAGTGGGGGAATGACCTGCATTAAACTCCGCAATATTTATCATGCACGGTCTTGGCAAAAGCGAATGGAGTTTATCGGGTCTTTTAGACCATTCCCTGTTTAAATCATCTATCGCCCTAACCACTTTCAATCCCTTCCTAAAGGCGTCAACTGCCCCTCCCTCTTCCCAGTGAGGTTGATTGACCTCTATATGGCCTGAGCGACCTTCAATTTTTATCTTTCCCCACAGGATACCTCGAGAGACAGGTGCCACCATTAGGTTCGTAGGTTCTCCCAATATACTACCGGAATAAGGAATGTCATTGTTTTTGAGTCTGTGTGCAAGTGCGAGTGTCCCCATGCCACCGGCTTCTTCATCAGATACGGTAGCAAATTCGACGGCCCCTAAAGGGTTTATATCCGAATCAGCAATAGCCGATGAAGCAAATAACATAGCAGCTAGACCGCCTTTCATATCAACTGTGCCCCGTCCGTAAATCCTATTATCCTTAATAGCACCTTCAAACGGATTTACTTCCCACCCAGATTCATCCGCAGGAACTACATCAATATGACCATGCAATAGGAGCGTACGCTGATTATGAGAGTAAGGTAACCGGGCAACTAAATTTGGACGGCCGTCGAATTTTCTGTCCTCGACGAACCCAGGTTCTCCCTTGTAGTTATCTTTTAACATTTCCGAATCGGGCTCCCAGAGTTCTACGTCCCAGCCACGCGAATAAAGCCACTCTTCAAGAAACTCCTGAGCTGGTAATTCTGCTTTTTCGAATCCAGAGTCAGTCAGAGCAGGATTAACTGACTGAAAGCCTATCAGACTCTTTAAAAGATCCAATCCTGAGTCTAACTCGTTTTCTAGCCTATCCGAGATTTCGTTAACAGCTGAAGCCAGTTTGGTTGAGTTTTCCATAGACAAGTTAGCCTCCTCCGGAGAGCCAATCCATTACTTCCCTCCAGAGCAACTTATAGTCCTCTGACTCCATGAACGATTCAGGACACCAGTGAGGACCAATATCCGGGGTCCAGGCAACCGATCGTCCTTCACCATATTCCCCAACGGCAAGAATGGGGTCTTCATCGTAGCTATAGATAAGTTCTCCCCCGTCATCCATTTTTGTTTTATTATAACCTAGAACGTGGGGTAAGTTACCCGGAAGTTCCGTCAGAACTTCCTCCGAACTCGATTTTCGGGGTTCTGCACCTTCTGGAGCTTCTCGCCTATCGTCAGTCCTCATTAAGGAAACGGGCAAAACCTCTTCCACGGGAGTATCGGCAAATCTTGCCCTCCCATGAATACCCTGAAAGCTGTAGTACCCGCCGACCATGAGCAAATTACCACCGTCGATAACATATTCTTTTATCAGGGAAAGTCGGTTCGCGCTTCGTTCGCTTTCCAACCACGTATCAGGAGTTAAAAGCAGGGAATTTGATCCGATATCGCTCAATATCACTACATCGTATTCGTTCAGTTTATCCTGGCTGACAGGAAACTTGGTCGGTACCTCATGTCCTGGCAGATGGTCGACGTCATATCCCTCCCCCCTAAGAACTTCTTTAAACTTTTTAGCTCCATCGTGAAAGCTTGTGTTGCTAAATGTATCCCATCCCTTGAAATGTCTTTCTACGGTAAACCACGTTTCACCTGCGAGTAATACATTATTGTAATTCAAACTATTCACCTCCAAAGAATGAACAAAGATTGCTTATTTTTGCTTAAATAACTGATTGGCTAGAGTAACCGTTACTAGCAGCAGTCCGACAGCTCCGAGTTGCCAAACAGGGTTGATATTTATAAACTGCATCCCCGTCTGAAGAAGTATTATGGCTATCGTGGCAATCAAAGCCCCAGAAAGGGTGCCGGAGCCACCAAAAATGTCTACACCACCCAGGACTGCAATAGCTATACCTTGTAATTCATAACCCGATCCCGCATCCGGTCTAGCAGTCAGAAGCCACGAATTCATCATTATTGCGGCAATTGCCGCAATAAACCCGTTAAACATGTAAAGGTAAAACCTAATTCTCGAGGGAGATATTCCAAGCAACCTTGCCGCTTCTTCGTTGTCTCCTATAGCGTAAATGTACTTTCCCAGCGAAGTTCGCTGTAAAATAAACCCAACAGGTAAGAACAACCCAAGCAGGACAAGGAATTGAATTGGTACCCCGAACAAGTCACCCTGGCCTATCACCCCGAACCAGGAAGGCAGTGCCCCTGACAAAACAGATCCCCCGGTAAGTCCTAACGCCAACCCACTGAAGGCAAACATAGTTGCCAAGGTAGCAATAAATGGGGGAATACCCACCCACGTGGTTAAAGTACCATTCAAAGCACCCAGGAGCATTCCAAGCGGCAGGACGAGTATCATCGCAACCCATATATCTGCGCTGGCCGCCAGAATATAATGTAGTACTCCCAGAAGACTTAACATCGACCCTATAGATAGGTCGATTCCACCTCCACCGGCCAGAATAATCAATGTTTCAGCTATCCCTATTAATCCCAGAATCCCGGCATATCTGAACATGTAAAGAAAATTGCTGGGATTTAAAAACGTCGGAGCTATTGCCAGAAGCAGCAGCACGTTGAGACCGATAACAAGCGTGAGATAAAATGGCCTGCTATCCCTTAGCCTCGACAGTGCCGGTATCTTCGTTATTAACTGACTTATCCAGTTCATGTTGCTACTCACCCCCCTCAATGAAGAAGATATCAAAAGAGAGGGCAAGCACTATTAGCGCCCCCAGTGCCAGGTTGTCCCATATCGAGGGTATACGCATCAGTACTAGACCGTTCTGAATCAATCTAACGAAAAATACTCCCAGAAGGCAACCGAGAATAGTCCCTTCCCCACCCAGTATCGAAGTCCCACCTATGACGGTTGCTGCAATAGCCTCAAGGGATAATCCCATTGCGACTGTCATTTCAACGTTTCGGTACCTACCTACGTATAGAAAGGCTGCTATACCAACTAAAACCCCCATGAGAACGTAGGCAATCAGTTTGATCTTGGTCGTGTTTACCCCCGCCAGCCTGGCAGATTCTTCGTTGTTTCCGATTGATAGAAGATGCCAACCAAATGACGTCTTCCTAAATATCAATGAAAATGCTATTATAAATAAGAGAAGAAAATAAAAGGGCGTCGGCAATCCGAGAAAGTCAGTTTTTGATATAAGGTCAAAAGTATGAGGTATTCCCGAAATCCAACTACCACCTACAATAATAAATATCACTGCGCGCCAAACGTACATAGCACCAAGAGTAGCAACAATTGGCAATACGTTTCCGTACGAAATTACAAGTCCATTCAATAAACCAAGTGTCCCACCTACAAGAGGCCCAAGCAAGGCAACAAACCAGCCTGGCCAGCCAGCAAGAAGAGCCTGTCCAACTATTATCGCGGCAACACCCAGCACTGCTTCGGCAGAAATATCAATTCCTCCGCTCATCATCACCAGGGACATTCCTATGGTAACAAGTCCCAGTACTGGCAAATTCGAGAGGATTCTATTAAAGTTTCTCAGCGTTAAAAAGTGGGGGGACATAATGGAAAATACGGTGATCATCACGATGATCGCCGCTACAATGGCTAGCTGTCTTTTGATTATTGTGCTATCTATGCGAAAAATCTTCACTGTGATTTCTCCAGTTTAATTATCCAAAGGCCAAGACGAAAAGACGGAAGTTACGCCTTCTCGCCCTGGCCAGTTGAAAGAAATTTTTCGTTAGAAGTTATAGTTGTCGACGTTATCCTTGGTTATAACGAGCGGTGGACCAAGAAGAATTGTGTCGTTTTTAGGTAACCACTGCACGTCTACTTCATTCAAACTTTCGATCCCCGGCGCTTTCAGGTCGACCTTCTCTTCGAATTTAGTGAAATCTATCCCCTGATCCATCATCCAACCTGCCCAAACGGTCAGATAACCGAGTGCCTTAGGGTTCCAGAGCACAGAAAAGTCCATTGCTCCACTCTTAATATAATCTTTTGCAGTTAGAGGTGAGCCGTAACCCGTGTAGATAATCCCGTCTCCGGATAGTCCTGAATCCGCAACAGCCTGTCCTACACCAGGTATAGAGGTTGAAGGTACACCTACTATTGCATCAAGATCGGGATAAGCTGTTAAAATATCTTGGGCGGTTTGATAAGCCTCAGAAGAAGTTCCACCCGCGTACCTCCGTGCAACGATCTCTAGGTTCGGGAAAGAAGCCCCTACATATTCTTCCATAAGGTCCATCCAGGTATTTAGGTTCGTGGCAGTTGGGTTGCCGGAAACGAAAGCTATAGTGCCCTCGGCCTGACTTGGGTTATCGGAATTAAGTCTTTTAGCAATACCGTCGATAATAGCTTCCGCAAGGTCCTTATCCCGTGCTTGCTGGATGAAAACTCGCCGGGCATCACAATTCGGAGCGTCACTATCGGAAGTGAAGGGAATAAGTCCTTGCTTCTCGGCTCTTTCCATCGCCGGACAGATTGATTCGGGGTCTAGTACGGAAAGAGATATCGCTTCTACTTCCTGCTTGATAAGAGAGTCGAAAATTTGAAGTTGTTTTGGAGCGTTGACGTCCGTAGGGCCCTGATAAATGAACTCAACACCAAATCTCTTTGCTGCTTCATTGCCGCCTTTCTTCATTGCCGAAAAATATGGTATCCCTACCAGCTGAGGAATAAAGGCCACTGAAGTTTTATCGGAATTTTCCTGAGCGCTTACAGCTGCACCCGGTACGAAACCAATAATTAACGTAACAAGTAGAGCAGCTACTATACTAGCTCTTGTAAATTTTTGCACTTTAATCACTCCTTTTGTTGTTTCACTTTCCTGGCTAAACTTAACCAAATTTAGAAACTATATGAGTTTCTAACAGACCACCTCCTACGACTTAAGTTGCAAATTCGGGGCTAAGAAACTCCTGCGTCCCAGTTATGAGCTTGACCCCGGTATCTTGATCAAGCTCATCTATCGGGCTTAATCCAACCAATTTCCCGTTTCTAAGTATGGCAGCCCTATCCGCCACTCGGAAGACATGTTGTAAATTATGACTGATCATTATTACC
>JAGXLB010000153.1 GCA_018334915.1 Candidatus Bipolaricaulota bacterium | reverse complement strand
GGAAAAGAGAAATGGAATAATCAACGGAACCTTCCTTACCGATTTTCTCAATTTTCTCGTCCTTTATTACGATTGTTCCGTTTTCAATTGGATCAGCTCCAGTTCCATCTACCAGATTGGCACCTTTTAAAATAGTCCGCATTTTTCAACACCTCTAAAATATAATAAATTTCATCATACTCAATTAAAATTGCCTAAACATTGTTTACATAAAATTATTGACAGCTTCGTCTAAATTTTGTTTACATAATCTGGATAAAGTTTATTCCAAGGGGTTTTCTCTCCCTTCGACCGGCTGCATGAATTCCAGCGGCAGGGTCGCGTCTTCAGGATCGATAAAGTTGCATTTGCCCTCAAGAGAGTCCTTATGTTCTTCTCTTTGAACCTCCAGGCCAGCTTGTTCTGCCTTGTTTACGTGGTAATCCAGATCCGTTGTTTCCAGTGCTATATGGGAGATACCCTCACCTTTAGAATTAATAATTGTGTGACCGCTAAAATCAAAAGGTAGATCCACATCCTCAAGCTCCTGAAGAGAGGATTCTTTCTTGTCCGGATCAGTTATTTCGTTAAAGAAAAAAGTAACTCCGGCCACTTCAAGGACCCCTATTCTGAGGTCGTTTTCCGGTATATCGACGACTTTGCCCTTACAATCAAGCATTTCCGTCCAGTCATCTATTGTTTGCTGTGCGTCTTCCACTGTAACACCAATGTGATGAACTCTAGTTACTTCTCCGTTACTCATAGGTAAAACCCTCCATTAGTTGATGATAATTCGGCGAATTGGCTCCTGAATGAAACCAGTTAGAAATAACTAAATTATATTTCGCTTAATTCGTAATCTCTCTCTCCCAGTCCTATTTTTTTGGCATGCTTTAATTGGTATGTATACTCCATCCCCTGCAATTCCTTGAATAGATCCTTTCCTGTTTTTTCGTTTAGGAGGTCGATAGAAGCTTGATCTATCGCTACAGGGTCCGTTGAAGCCATGATTCCTATGTCATCGATGACTTTTTCCTGGGGTTCGCTTGAACAATCGCATCCTTCGGTCACATGTGTCAGAAAATTGTAGAATATATTTTTGGATCCCTTGTCCTTCAGCACCCCGAGCGTGTATTCTGCTATTTTTTCTTGCAGCAACTTTGTTGTGCTGTCACCCAAGTTTGATACAGCATCAAACGAACATACGGTTAGACATTCGGCACAACCGTAACAGGTTTCTTCGTCGATAATCGCGTATTTGCCTTCTTTTATCGATAT
This sequence comes from Candidatus Bipolaricaulota bacterium, assembly GCA_018334915.1. Classification (GTDB taxonomy): domain Bacteria; phylum Bipolaricaulota; class Bipolaricaulia; order M55B111; family M55B111; genus JAGXLP01. The sequence goes on along the minus strand of JAGXLB010000153.1, from coordinate 4,765 downwards.
GGCGTCTACCGGACACCACTTAACACAACTCCCGCACACTTCGCATTTTTCCCTGTCTATTTTAGGTTTTACGTCAGCGTGTTGAAGTTGTTTACCACTCCTTGAAGCACAACCCATCCCCAAGTTTTTTAAAGTAGCTCCGAACCCAGTAGCAGGAGAACCGGTAACATGGGCAATGCTTAACAGGTAGTCGCTGTGCAAAATATCGTTGGCAATACTGACTCGGTCGAAGTGAGTTTCAGAAATCTCGACCTCAGTGTAGTTTTTGGATAACAAACCATCGGCAATGATAACGGGCAAGCCCGTATTTTCGAATGTGAAACCGTGTTCGTGTGCCTGAATGGAATGGTCGACCGCATTGTCCCTTTGACCCTCGTACAAAGTATTTGCGTCCGTAAAGTACGGTTTAGAGCCTTCTAATTTGATCTTTGATAAAAGTTTGCTCAGGTAGTCTGGCTTCACATAACCAATATTTTCTTGCTCACCAAAATGTATCTTAACGGCCACAAAATCGTCTTTATCGGGATTGTTTTCCTTTTCTTTAATAATTTCTTCATAGAGATTCAGTACTTTGTTTGAGATACCGTTTTTTTCAAACCCTTCTTCAATTGGAGCAAACCATACTTTACTAATAACCTCCACCCCCAAATTCTTCAGTATATTAGTATAACTAAGGATTCCATCACTGTTCTGTTAATAATTAATAATAAGCAATTAAGTACTCAATTAAGTCAATCACACCGCAGCAAGCTGCGTGGCTTTCTCGGCAAGTTTTGTTAATCAAGGTCCAAGCAACCAACATCACTCTAATTCTAATTAAAAAGCTAAGGACCGCTCAGATTAGGTGTGAAGTTCTTTAGATTTATTCTAACCCTTTATCGCTAGCCCATTGCTCAGGGGCTCTGAGAAAATTGCGAATTTCCTGAATAACATTTTTACAGAAAATGTTTTTAGTGTTCATGACTTCCAAAACGTCATCCCAGTCAACCAAACTGTGTAATCTTATATCATGTTTCTCTAGTCGTTTCTTACCCTTGTTCAATCCCAATTCTGTACTGTAATAACTAAATACACATAAGCAATCAGTCATGAAAGCACCTGATGATCTAATGCCAATGTTAAACTTAAGTTTAGTTGTTCCATCCGTAATTACGTCTTCAACCAACGAAACCTTCTGGTTTTTTTCTAGTACACCTTCGATCTGACTATCCTGCCCATACCCCTTAGTGGTTTTCCGAATATATATCATGGGTTTATCCGTTCTATCCGCTAAAAAAGCTGCGTATGGTATACCGGCAGTCTCTCCCCCGGCTATTACCCCAACCTTATTCAGCCCTATTTTGTCAGTCAGTACCTCATGGAACCCCTCCGTGACCAAATTCCTAGCACTCGGATAAGAGAGCAGCTTGCGACAATCTACGTAAACCGGGGACACGGTTCCCGATACAAACACAAATGGCTCCTCTAAATTCACAGTAATAGCTTTGGTTTTAAGCATCTTTTCAGCTATCTCTTTGCTTCTTGGCAATATATTATTCCTCCTTGATGATTATTTTTATTTATTATTGGAATCACTTTTTGCTCTCGCTCTACCAATAATATCCGCTTCGGTTTCTTTAGGCAAATTGGACCATCTCTTAATAAGGTTGTTGACCACCTCTAATCTTGTGCGCATTACCGTAAGGTCCTTCTTTTTTACGTCCTTGGAAAAATACTCAAGAACCTTCGCTTTAATTCTTCTCCATTCCTTCGTTCCTCTAAAACCAAACTTTTTAGCTATTTCAGAATTGAAATAATCGAAGTATCTTTTCATTTCCTCAAATATTTCTAATAAGCTTGTAGCAATAACGCTAAGCTCCGGATTGTCCGAATCTCTATTAGCTTTGCATAGTTTAATGCAAAAGTCTAGATTATCAATATTTGAGGATATATCTTGAAAGAATTCAGCTATTTTAGATTCCCCTTCCATTGAATCTAACCTCCAGTCCTATGTCTTTGACAAGTAATCTTTCTTTAAAATGTCGAACTGAAACCTTCTACTTGACTTGTCCGTTTAGGAATATAATATCTCCCGTTGAAGTTAATCTACCAAGTCATACATTATCCCCTCTTTCTCTCTGTTTCATCGGAGAGAAATTATTCAAGTGTTTTCTTATTAACATTCCTTACTTCTATTACCTGCTTCTGTACCTCCTGGCTTTCAAAATTTCGCAAACCATATTGGAAAAGTCCTTGGATAAAAACCCTGTCTAATTAAACCACAGGGACCCGCTCTTTTGCACGCTTTGCTTTTCAGACGAAGCCGACTTGTCAGTTTTTTTAGACTCATATTCCTGTGTCTTGATCTGACCATTTTTCTAAACTTGAGTTACATGAAAATTATTAACTCGCTAAAAAGCATTAAGTCGCTACCACCTCCTTATTAATAATACTACCAACCTGTTCTTTCTCAAAACATTTCCTCCTATAAAAGCATCTTGACCAAATTGCGAGGCAGTCTGCTCCAAAAGTTGCACCAGTAGAAGCTGTTTTTTTGTAGGTTTCAGGAATTCTACCTACTTTTATTCTTCTGATTTTATTGGTTTAATTTGATCAGCTTTCACCCTAAATCCTCTGTCCAATATAATCAATTGGTATACGGTTTTGCAAGCTGGTGTGTCTTCTTCGTTTATTTCAGTAATTCATCCTATCTCTAGCTATCACTCTCAACTCAGCTAAGCTTTTCGCCTCAAAAAAGAGCGATCGGTTAGGAGGTTTGAAGTGGCCCTTGAATGACTTTATGCAGACGTTATCAAGGGCGCCATTTTCCGAGTAGTAAAGTTGCGCTTGATCTTCGACAAGGATTTGGTCGATCCGAGCGATTTCTTTACTACTGGCAATAACTGTAGCTGCTGCCTTGGGGCCCAGCTTGCATACCGTTATTATAGCGATGATTACTGCATGGTGGCGGGATTACGCTAGGATAGCTAGAGGTGAAGCTATCTCTATAGCGGAAAGTGATTACGTAGAAGCAGCGAGAGCCCTTGGATCAGGTAAACTAAGGATAATCTTTCGTCATACTATACCCAACGAAATAGGTTCCATTCTGGTATACTCGACCATAGACCTGGGCTTCGCCATATTGACGATCGCATCACTCAGTTTTTTGGGATATGGGGTTCAGCCACCTATGCCGGAATTGGGGGCTCTAGTTACCCAGGGACGGGACTATCTGATGAATCAGTGGTGGATCTCCATTATGCCTGGGTTGGCAATCTTCGCCATTGTCTGGTCATTTAACACGGTAGGCGATAAGTTTAGGGATGTATTTGATTCCAGAATGCAAGAAGCTTAGTTGATGACTATTGAGCCCCTTTGTGTTAAATATCGCCTTAATTCGTGCGCGAGTGAAATGGGTGGTAAATCCTCTTTAAATGACACTTCATAGAGTTGAGACTACCCTATGAAGTTACACATGTCCAAGTTAAAAACTGGTAAATATAACCGCTTTAATTATCAAAATTGGTTAAAAACAATATGGTACGCTGTAGCAGCTTCTTTTATTTCCTCAATCAGTACTTTCCGAAACAGCATCAATTATAACGGGGTAACATTCCAAAGACACTTCCATTAAGTCAATACTCACCCTGTCTTCCGAAGTGTGGGCAAACTTCTCTTCACAGGGAGAAAATCCGACAACCGGAATCTCATGAGAGGCAAAACATCCTGCGTCCGTCGCAAAATCCCACCAATTTACATCTACCTCACGTTCTAAATGATTTGTCAGTCCATTTTCGATAGCTGAAACAAAAACGTCGCTTTCTGGTAATACATAGGGTTTTCTTTCTCTTTTCTGGATAAAATTAGTTCCCTTATAGGATTGTAACTCTTCCTGATTAACTTCTACCTTGCCTTTTTCAGGTAGCATGCCTCCGATGATTTTTTTGATTTCACCGGTAGTTTCTCCCGGAACGTTGCGCCAGTCCATGGTCAGAACGGCTTTACTTGGAATAACGTTGGAGCTTTCCTGATCGGTCCTATAAAGGGTGGGTGCAGCACTGGACTCGCGACCGTTGTACTTATTCATGGAGAGGTTTTCAAGCCGCCCAAGAAACCTTGCCATACTATAATGAGGATTATCCGCCTTACTGGGAACGCTTGCGTGGGCGGACTTTCCCTCAATTGAAACCAGTAACTCCACCCGCCCCCTATGGCCAATTCGCAAATTATTGCTGGTGGGCTCACCCAGTATAACGAGATCTAGAGGCGATTTATCGAACTCCCGGGAACCATACCCGCCCTTTTCCTCCAATACAACAAAGAAAACGTATATATCACCGTGTTCGACTCCAGAGTCCCTTATTAACTGAGGAATATAAACCTGGGTCGCTATCGCCCCTTTCGTATCGCTTGCCCCTCGACCATGAACGTAGCCTTTAGCTCTGGTTCCGGAATAAGGAGGATAATCCCAATCCTCTTCGTTACCGGGACTGACGTGATCCATGTGGGCCGTAAATCCTATCGTTGGCAGGGAAGAATCTCCAGAAATCTTTCCCACCACGTTCCCCGGTTCGTCAATCCACACCTCATCATAGTCAAGTTCCAGCATCTTATTTTGCAAAAAGTTTGCAAGCTCTTTTTCTTGCCCCGATAGACTGGGGATTTGAATTATCTCCTGACATAAATTGACACAATCATTCAACCATCTATGCCCGTGTCTATTCATGAAATCACTCCTTGCTCTGCATAATATCGTTTAATTCGGACCAGAGCTAGAATAAAAAAA
>JAGXLB010000020.1:21778-23069 GCA_018334915.1 Candidatus Bipolaricaulota bacterium | reverse complement strand
TGCTGGGTCTTCTTTTGTAAAAGAACAAAATCCGTAGTCAAATTTGCTTTTCTACAAGCCCCGCACCTTGGTGCGGGGTAATTGACTTGACAGGGGAGAGTACCCTTATCGTGAAACCCTATATGGACAAGGAATACCACGGTGTCTTTGCTACCCGGAGCCCGGCGAGGCCTAATCCCGTCGGTATTTCCACAATGAGGTTAAAGATGATAGAGGAAGGGGTCCTCTACCTGGAGGACGTTGGCGGCCTCGACGGGACACCTGTTCTGGACGTGAAACCGCACGTAGTGGAGTTCGACCAACCTGATGATACCAGTATAGGCTGGCTCGAGGAAAACGTTCATAAGATCGAAGAATCCAGGGACGACGGACGCTTTGCCCGGTAGAGTTTTATGATTTCCAGCCGGTAAATTCCTTTAAGTTATCCAATGGGGCCAGGTTTTAAAGGTAACCACTTCGAGAAAAACAAATCAGGGTTTTTTACATACCATCGATTTTTCGCAGTCAAGAACGGGCTTTAAGAGTTTTGTGTCTTTGTCAAAATTAACCTCTATATCGAAACTCCCTTTATGCTGATCAAGAGGTAATTTCAGATTAGGTTGTGTCAACCTTCGCGTGTAAAAGTCCCAGTTCCCGCATGATGGCGAACTGAAACAATACAATATGTTCACAGTTCCCATGGGACCGAATAGGCTAAAAATGATAAAACAATTCGTCGAGAAAGGCGGTGGTTTTGTCATGGCAGGGGGATACGTATGTTACCAGGGTTTTCAGGGCAAGGGCAATTATCATGGTTCAGAAATAGAAGAAATTCTTCCGGTACATATTAAAGACAGGGATGATCGGGTCGAATCGCCGGAGGGTGTTCGGCCAAGAATTACCAACCCCTCTCACGAGTTATTATCAGGAATTCCCTCGGGTGATTGGCCAAGGTTTTTAGGTTACAACCAGTTGGTAGCGAAGGACGAGTCCACCGTTTTATCTGAGATAAAGGAGTCGGATCCCTTTATTGCTATCTGGGAGTTTGGAAGTGGCAGGACCATGGCGTTCGCCTCTGATCTAGCGCCCCACTGGGGAACTGATTTTGTTACCTGGGATTACTATGATGATTTCTGGCGCCAGTCCGTTCGGTGGCTAGCGGATCGGAGTTAACAATAGAAATCAAATTATGTGAAAATACAAGAGCGAGGGTCTTATATACTCAGTTCTCTCATCACTATTCGGAAGTAACGTGAAGATCACAAGAAATCACTAAATTTTTTAGTTCAAACCCCCTGCCTCTTACCTGGCT
>JAGXLB010000020.1:0-21297 GCA_018334915.1 Candidatus Bipolaricaulota bacterium | reverse complement strand
TGATACCGTTCCAGAACCTATTCTAAAAAAATCTCGGACCCATTGAATCAAATGGTCGTCCTGTCCCAAAATTATGAAGGCTGTCTTCCAGCTATGAGAAAATCTATACCAGCTGAGAAAGAACTACGAGGAGCTGAAAACCAGAAGTAAGTTTAGGATAGTGATAAAAGCCGGAGAGACCGGCTGTGGGTCCAGCTGGAGATAATTTTCCAAGCTTCGTGTGAATTCAGCTAGAATCTACCAATAATATAGAAATATAGAACGGAAAATTATACTTTTGGGTATGATATCCGTGAGTGAAAGCTTTCAAGACGTCATCGGAAGTATTTATAATTGGCTCCTTGAATCGGAGTCTGCCTATGCTTTAACTGGTGCAGGAGTCAGTACCGATTCCGGGATTCCGGATTTCCGGGGAAGAGATGGACTCTGGAAGGGTCGAGATCCGATGGAAGTTGCTTCCCGGCGGGCGCTTTACGACCACCCGGAGACTTTCTTTGAGTTTTGGGCGGACAGATTTTCCGAACTGGGAGATGCATCACCCAACATCACGCACAAAGTACTCGTGGAACTGGAGGAATCCGGGCTATTGAACGGTGTGGTTACTCAGAACATTGACGGTCTCCATGTTGAATCGGGATCTCAGCAAGTTTTTCAGCTTCACGGAAACTTCAAGGTAAGTCGGTGCGAAGGGTGTGGTCGAGAGATTCCTACCGACCGTCTGCTTCAGAGATTTAAGAATGAGGGAGTTCCCCGGTGCGAGGATTGTGAGGGCCTGATCCGTCCGGACGTAGTCCTGTTTAACGAGCAACTTCCGGAAGCTTTCACGGAAGCAGAAGAAGAACTTACCAGGTCCGATCTGCTACTTGTTTTAGGCACTTCGCTGGGAGTTTATCCTGTTGCCTCCCTGGTTCCCCACTTCAACCGGACGGGTGGGCGGCTCGTTATTATTAACAATCAGCCTACTACTTACGACGATATTGCTGATATAGTTCACCACGGCGACCTAGCACCGGCAATGAGTTCCCTGAAAAATAGATTAGATTTTTAATAAGGTGGTTTAAAAAAGTTTTCTTGCCTCTGTATGGTCTGATGGGAATAACATAAATACACGAACTTCAATTCCCTTAGATTACCTGGAGTTCGCCAGGAGCTTGATGAGAGTTTTTTCCTCTTCGATGATGTTTTCTATAATACCTCGATCCCTGTCGGAAGTTGCTTTGTCCAAAAGCTCGTAGTAATAGAGAATTTTATCCTTTGCCAGCGATATTGCTATGCCAAGTAACTCCGCTCGATTGCTCGCCTGTTTTGCCGCCTGAATGTTCTCGTTGGCCGTGGTAAAGACTTTGGAATCCGCCAGCACGTCGAGGTAAGAATCCTCTAACCTTCCGTACAATAAGGAACTGAGGTCTTCTCCCTCTTCCAGGGTTTCCCCGAGCATTTCCTCGAAAGTCGTTTTGTGGTTTTTCTCTTGCTCCGCAAGCTTTCCAAACAAATCAGCCAATTCCTCGTCCTCCGTGTCGGTTGCCATTTTTTCGTGAAATTTTCTACCGTTATCCTCGATCTTTATGGCAAGCTTCAGTGTTTCTTCAGCCGAAAAAGGTATATTGCTCATGTTTACCTCCAGCCTTATAAATAATTTTCAACCATAAATGTTAACTCAATTTTCTCCCCAATGAAAATACTGTGGGGAATAATTTCAGGCTACTCTTCTTTTTACATTATTCCACCGAGACACTCGCTCCAGTCTTCCCCGTCCTCTTAAAACTCAGAGGCGTTCTAATTCGGGATTTCCGTTCTCATCAATATCTACGGGCATCTCGAAGTCAAGAACTCCGCCCCAATGGGCTGGGCTTGTAGAAAATCCCTTTTAAGTAGTTTTTTCGGTCTTTTACGAAATGAGACCCAGCATCCCTAAAAGAACTCAATACGCCGGCCAGGTTCTCCAGGATAACGGGAAGCGTTATAACTTATATCTAGCCACTATTCATCGCCTGGAAAAGTTTGGGTCTCGTATGATAATTGAAAGCTCTCAGTTTGCCCTTAACCACTCTCATTTTCTAGATAGGTACCGGTTTCCCTGGTAAACTTTTTATATAACTTTTGAAAAAAGGAGAATCATGGTTCCTCTGATTATCGGAACTTCAGCTTACATCATTGCGGGAATATTAAGCCTGACTTACTCCCGCCGAAAATTCTGGTTTAGTCTCCTGGGCTGGACCGGTGGACTAGCCGGGCTGGTAACAGGAGTACTTATTTACGGTAGAGTAGGGAGCCTGGTCAGCAGCCTGGGAAGATGGGGGGCTCTGGGTGTGGAGATTAGGCTGGACGAGACTACTCTATTGTTTGTCGCTTTGATAGTTGTCCTGAACTTCTTTACCCTCACATATTTGAAAGGGAGGAGGGACGGAACCTTTTACTGCCTTTACAACTTCTTCCTGGCGGCCTCCTACTCGGTCGCCTTCTCCAATGACCTTTTCAATTTGTACGTGACTATAGAACTCATGTCACTTATCTCCATCCTGCTGATTGGCTACGACAGGAAACCGTATCAGATTTACGCGGGCATCAAGTATCTACTTATTTCGTCCCTGTCCATGAGTCTCTATTTTATCGGTTTAAGTTTTGTCTACGGGGCCGGGGGCCATTTAGGGATTCAGGAATTGGTTGAAAAACTTGGAGGGAAGACTTCACTGGGCCTGTCCGTGGGCTTGGGGTTGATGCTCACCGGACTGGCAGTTAAAGGGGGAGTATTTTTATTCAGCATGTGGTTGCCCGATGCTTACAGTTACAGTGGAACCGTGGTTTCCGTCCTTCTGGCTGGAATTGGTACGAAAGCGGGGATAATTGGAATAATTAGAATGACTGCTCTCACTGGTTGGACCAATTTACTTCTCGGCCTGGGGGCGATGACTGGAATTCTCGGAGCGGCATTGGCGGTTGTTAATAGGAGGCCAAAGAGAATTTTGGCTTTTTCCTCTATCTCTCAGGTCGGATACATCTTAATTGCTGTAGGGATTGGAACCCCGGCTGGCCTGGTGGTGGCCTCCCTCTACATTTTCTTTCACGGGTTATTTAAAAGTTTACTATTCCTTTCCGTCGGTTACGCCGGCGTCGGTAGCGAGGATACCTCTTTAGACAGGGTAAATGCAGTGCCGATTGCCAGCAAGGTCGGTATTGTGGTGGGTTCTCTGTCAATAATGGCAATCCCCCCGTTCAACGGTTACTTTGTCAAGTCTCTCCTGCTGGAGAGTGCCGGGTATGAATGGGTTCAATGGAGCATTCTGGTTATAGGGTTCGGTACTGTAATTTATTCCCTGGACCTAATCCGATCGTTTTTAATCGATCCTTCAGCTGGGAACTTCGGCATAAGAAGTTTTTCCGTGCTTGGTTTTTCAGGTACTGTAGCCCTCTCTACTGTCAGCGTCTGGTTTATTTTCGGAAGAGGGCCTATGTTAAACCTCTTAATCCCTTATCATGTATTAGTTTCTTTTGGGCTGTTCGCCGCGGGAGGACTTGTTTATTTGGGACTCCGGAGTCAGTTGGAAAAATACGAGTTTCCCGCTTTTCCGTTCGATCTTGATAACTCTTTGATTTCTCTTTTTACAGGGCTTTTGGTCGTGGTATCTGGTATGTTACTGATATGACTTGCTGGGTTTAGGTTTAACTCAATTATTTTTATCAATATCCAGCTTGAACCCCAGAGCCGCAAATAATTTAGCAATATCCCGCTTTTTACGGTTGAGCCTAACCGGGCCGGCAATAATTGCTATTTACGCTAACCAGCAGACCTCACTTGGCTCCAGCTGGACCCCCAATATCGAAATTTTCTTTTATGACCTTGCGAACGTGCTTTGGCTCAACGTTCGGAGGTAATAATTTTGCTATCATCCAGGTAGCTATACTGAAGGCATTTTCGGGTTTTAGAAAAACACTTACCTGCCGCTCCCGGACTACGTCATCTCCACCTTCTTTGCCGACCTGCCTCCCCAGGCTACCGTCTTTATTGACCTTGAATGTTTGAGCTTTCGGTCGCTCAGAGCGATCTGTAACGAAATCCATATGAATGTCACCGCGTGAAGTCATTCCTCCATAAACCCCATTTGCGTAAATAGTTTGATGGTCATCGGACGTCTTAAATTTAATATCTACTTCCTCGGATCGTTCCATATCACGGGGATCGAAGCCCGCGTTTTCGTCTGCAGTCATTTTTATTGACCTCCTCCGGTGATTTCCGCCAATGTCTTGAATCCTTCCGCCCCTTTTTCATGCCACCCTTTAGTCGTATAGATTTTTTCGGTGTACTTTTCGGAAACGTGAGTTGCAGATAATTCTCCGATAAATATTGTATGGTCTCCGGATTCAATTGATCCGGACTTTTTGCACTCAAAGCAGGCCACGGAGTCCTCTATCAACGGTGTGTTTATCTCAGCGGCTGGAGTTGTTTCCAAGTTGGTCTTTTCGAATTTGTCAACGTTTTCACCCGAATTACGCCCGCAGTAAAATACGTCCTCCTTTTGTTCTTTGTTGGGAAAAGCAAGGACGAAGTCGTCTGTCTCCTCCAACAACTCGTGAGTGTGCCTATCGAGGGCGACGCTGACGGCCATCATAATTGGCTCCGCTGAACAGAAAGTACACCAGCTGGCCGGCATCGCGTTCGGCCTACCATTTTTTTTAGCCGTTACCACCTGGAATATCCAGCTGGGATGTTTCCGGACGATTGCTGTTTCCGGTTTAACCTGTTTCATCTTTTACCTCCTTTAATGATCTTTCTGGTAAAGTATTTTAAACTAGAACCCGTTATGGACCAACTTAATAAATCGATCCTGGTTTATCGGATAATAAGGTGAAAAGGAATATTTTTTGAGCTGGTTTAATTCTCTAAGGAAAGTTGGAAATAAAATCGATCCCCGGGCTCTGTTACTTGGCCCGGGGACCCAGGCATTCGAATTTAGAGTAAAGTTGCTTCCAGGGTAATATCAGTCCCGGCTAGTGCTTTGGAAACGGGACAGTTTTCTTTTGCTGCTTTTGCTAACTTTTGAAATAACTCCTCGTCGATATCGGGCACTGACCCCTTAGTCGATAGTTCTATTCCGGTTATCGTGAAATCCCCCTCGACCTCGTCCAGGCTTACGTTTGCTTCCGTGGAGATTTCCCGGGGAGAATAACCCTCTTCTTCAAGGATGTTTGCCAGAGCCATGGAAAAACAACCCGCATGTGCGGCTCCTATTAGCTCTTCCGGGTTCGTTCCAGCTCCTTCCTCAAACCTCGATCGAAAGGAATAACTGCTCTCGAATAAACCACTTCCCAGTGATACCGTGCCGTTACCATCTTTTAAGTTTCCCTGCCAGTCCGCTTCGGCCCTACGTTTTTTCATGTTGACCTCCATGTTAAAAATTTACTAAGTCACGGGTTTCTCTCCGCCGGACATGGGGTTACCTTCTTCCTGCCAGTCTTTCTTTCCACCCTCGTAGTCGTAGACGTTTTCAAACCCGAACTGGTCCAGCTTTTCTGCTGCTTTAGGGCTTGCCCCGCACTCGCTATCGGCACAGTATACCACAATATCCTGGTCCGATTCGAACCTTCCTTTTATCTCTTTCCCTATTTCGGACAGTGGGACGTTTATCGCTCCTTCTATATGTTTTCTTTCGTATTCTTCCTCGCCCAGAACTTCTATCAGTTTAATATCGTCATTAGCGAGTTTTTCTTCAAGTTCCTTTCTATCTATAGTTTCGTACATTTTGTTCACCTCCAATCTAACCCCATAGGGGGTGGGCCTAATAAACTTTAGGGAAGGTAATTGAGCTTATCAAGGTAACAGAAAATTAACATTATACATAATTTGCAGAAAAAATGCACCCACCCCCCGGAGGGTGCAAATGCCGGGCTGATTGTTTAGGTTGTTTCATTATCACCTGCAACTGGCTTAACGTTAAAATTTAGACATATCCAAAATTCCGGCAGTCAAGTAAAGGGCAGAGGATATGACTGATCAAATGTAGAATTTGGACATTAATATATTTTGTTTTGCCGGTGGCAAAAGAATTGAGAGGAGTTATTTGATTTATTATTCAGAGGAACCTACCATGCTTTCCTCGCTTGCCGCGCATCGATTGGGCCCCAGTTCCAGCTCTATTTCCTCTTCTTCAGAGCCCCTTTCCTCCCTTCCAAGGTTGATTCCGATTACTCGTTCGTAGTTTGGAGGCTTGTCAGGTACGTTTTCGAACATGTAATCGACAAATTCGTCTTTTTCCATCTGAAGCGCCCTATTATTTCGCCTCAAATATCCGATCGTAGAAAAGATCGGAGTTCCGGGCTTAACACCACCCGACTCTCCGGAATCGGATACGCTGAAATGTCCGGGGAGTATCTTTATCCTATCCGGAAGTGAGAGAACTTTTTCAAGCAGTGACCGGTACTGTAAAACAGCCCCTCTCTCGGCGTCATCTTCAAATTCCAGTTCCGTTCGTCCTATGGAATCTACGAAGAGTGAGTCGCCACTAATTAACGCCTCGGACTCAACTAACCAGCTGGTCATCTCCGTCGTGTGTCCTGGAGTATGAATGGCTTTTATCTGTAATCCGCCAACGTCGATTACCTGGTTGCTTTTCACCGAAATGTAATCGAACTCGGGGTTTCTTTTTTCCAGGTCGCTTCCCAGGTAATAATTGATTCCAAGCCTCTCGGCCATTTCTCGTCCTCCGGAAACGTGGTCCGCATGTATGTGGGTATCAAAGACGTGAGTTATCTTCAATCCCCTCTCTGTTGCTGCGTCGATGAATTCCTTCGTGTAGCGCGAGGGGTCCACTACAGCGGCCTCACCCGATCTCCTTGATCCGACAATATAACCAAGACACCCTTTTGCTCTCCTTTGAAGTTGAACTATGATTAAATCGTCCTTTTCCGTGGCGATTTGAACGTGATCGTAAAGGCCGCTCCAGGCCCTTAATCCACCCTTAATTGTCTTTACGTCGGAAAAACCCTTATGTTTGAGTTTTTCCGCGAAAGAGGCCGAGGTAATACCTTTTGCGCATACAGTTACAATCTGATCCTCCAAACTGATTCCCTCAGAGGCCCGTAATTTCTTCATCTCATAAGCTTCTAGAGAATTTTCTTTTGAGTACGGAAAGTTTATCGCTCCGTTAATGTGCCATTCGTCGAAGTCCTTCTTCATTCTAGTATCTATTAGATAGAAATGCTCCCCCCGGTCAAGTTTGTCTCTGAAATCCTCCGGACTAATAAAGTCGGCCATCTTCTAAAACCTCCCTGATAACCGCTTGGTCATATCAGGATGATAGAACTATTGAGGAAATAAATCAAAAACCAACCATGGTTAAAAATTTAGCTAAGAGATATCAGTCTGTGAGTTATTTGGATAGCTGGGTATTCCAAGATCTGTGTCCTGAAGAGTATTTGAAGCGTTGTCTTGAGATTTCTGTCAGGATTGACCGTTGAATTCGGGTTTGCTGATTAAGTATAATAAGGCGCTTGTAGATTTGGTCTTAGTAAATTCGGGTATAAAAAATGGATGCAAATTTAAGCTTCTGAGTAAATTGAAAGTGCAGTGGTAATTGATTGTCCCCATCGTCTAGCGGCCTAGGATACTGGGTTTTCATCCCAGCGGCAGGGGTTCGAATCCCCTTGGGGACGTAAAGATGGACTCGACCCGTCGGGATTAATAATATAAGGAATTACTTGAGCTAAGCCTTAAATTCGGTTAAAATGGGCGAGTAGCTCAGTGGGAGAGCACCTGGCTTACATCCAGGAGGTCATAGGTTCGAGTCCTATCTCGCCCACCAGAAAAATAAGGGGACGTGGTCCAGCCTGGCCCAAGACGCTTGATTGTCACTCAAGAGATCGCCGGTTCAAATCCGGTCGTCCCCGCCAGAATTTCTCCTTTCTAAGACGCGTGCCGAGGTAGCTCAGGCGGTAGAGCACCGCCCTGAAAAGGCGGGTGTCCCCAGTTCGACTCTGGGCCTCGGCACCAGCTTTTCCTCATTATGTTTTATGTTAACCCCTATATTTTTCTTAATCCTCTTTCGTTCCGGTTAGCCTTTTTCGGAGTAAGAGAAGAGTGATTATCGAGCCGACCATAAAGAGCGCCATCGATCTCATGGAAACCGTTATACCGAAATTGTCGGCGATTACTCCCATAATTACCGGGATAATTGATATTCCGAGAGGGTCAAAAGTCATAACCAGACCGTTTATTGGACCGCTGTGGCGGGGATAGGATTTCGTTGCTAGAGCAAATAGGTTGGGGAATATAGTAGAAATGAAAAACCCTGTTCCTATTATGACGAAGATCTGCCCGTAACCACTCGTAAAAAAGAAAGCGACGACGATAAGTATAGTTACAATTGTCGAAGCAGTTAGGAGAAGTGAAGTAAGCGAAAATTTATTCGCCAGATAACTGTTTAATAGCCTTCCTGGAACGTAAGCTCCGATAAAGCCGGTAAGGGCAATATTCGCCACGCTGTGGGGAATTGACCGGGATAGGTAATACGGAAGCCAGGTGAAGAATCCTCCTTCAACCCCCACATTAAGAAACAGGATTATACCTACGTATACGATTACAGGATTCTTGATTATTTCGAGAAACTGAGAATATGTAAGTGGTTTTTCCTCGATATCTGCTGGAAAGTCGGAGGATCTGAACATTAAAATGAATACAGGTATGAAGGAGAGGCCAAGAATGTAATATCCCGTTCTCCAGCTCGAAAACTGAAGAACAAGTGTTGCTACCAAAGGCCCACAGGCCGCTCCCAATGCCCAGACAGCCTCGTGGATATTAAATATTTTCCCCCTGTTTTCCGGATATAAGTGGCTGAGAATCGGACGCGTCAATCCGCCAGGCAAACCACCCGCCATTCCCCTTAATACAATTGCCGCGAGAAGCAAGGAATAAAAAGGCGCGAGGCCTATAATGAAGGTAGTTACGGCTGTCAGCAGGGCACCTACCTGAATGTACCTGCGGATGTCGACCCTTCCCGCAATCATGCCCATCGTGAGTGCTACCGCTGTAAACCCGAGTGTTCCTGCGGGTGAAACCAGACCGAGAAGGGACTCGGAAACCCCGAATTCCGCCTGGAAATTGGGTAACATCGCTCCACGCATCTGCATTACCACTGCCCCCAGGCCCAGGTAAAGGAGAGCGGAAATAGTCCATTTTCTCTTATTGTCGAGCAGGTTCGATTTATCTCTCATATTTGAAAATCATTGATAATTGGATGTTTGCTGAAACGTTTAAAAATATATGAACCCGGAGGGTTAAATTCCAGTGATCATGTATCCGACGGGAAAGAAAAGCTAAAACTCGTATTCAGTAGCCAACGAAATTTCCGGCGGATAGGAGGGTCCGGACTCAATTTCTACCGCTAAGGACAGAAATTCTTCCGGATCCCAGGTTAGTTCTCCAGTTCTTTGACCCAGGTTGAAAAGGCCATCGCTTTTTTCAGCCCCGATTTCGAATTCGAACTCAACGTCCAGGCTCTCACGGTTCCTTTCAAGTGTTATCTCGGATTCTCCCGTCTCGAAATTGTTTGAAAGTTCCAGTTCCCACCCGGCGAGCTCCAGATCGTCTAAACTAACTTTCACCAGTTGCAGCTTGGTGATTCGAGTTTTGTTACTCAGGTATAAAACAGTTTCCAAAGTCAAGTTCCCGATTTCGAGTCCAAATTCCGGCTCGAACTCGACGAATTTTTCGGAAAGCTTCCAGCTTACCGAACCCTCTGGGACTAACCCCGATTCAGCGAATGAAGAATCCGTTACCTCGAAGTCAAACTCGATCTCTTCCAGTTCCGTCTTTTTGAACTCGAGTTCTGAATCCAGGCCGAAATTTTTCCCGCCCAACCCGGATAGGTCTACTTCCGTTTCCGCTGGGACGGGGCTTAGTTGCTGTTCGGTGTCGGAGAATTCCTTCTCCACTTCCACTGAGAGGTACTCCGTCAGTTCCCGGTCGAAAGTTAGAACCATCTCTGAGTCGGCAGTTTCTCCTTTTGCCGGATAGTCACGTTCGTATTCCAGCTCCAGGGATGTCTTCGGGTCGAGCTGAAGGTCCCCAGCTAGCTCGCAGGACTCCAGTTGGGACTTCTGGGGATCGAAGTTCAGCTGGCACTCTGTCTCGACTGGATCTATTTCGATACCAAGAAGAATTTTTCCTTCGGTAAACCCTTCCAGGTCGAATTCCGAAGAAGTCTCGAACTCTAGCTTTTCAGTTTCACAGGAAAGCGTAATTTCCGAATCGAAGTCGGAAATCATGTCCTGTTCGGCAGGAGCTAGTGTTACTTCGTTTTCCAGTTCTACGTTTAGAGGGTGGTTTTCTGCATGGGTGATTTCACAGGGAGAGAAGGCTACAAGTAGTAAGATCGTACTTACTATAGCAAGAAGTACTAAAGAGTTCTGCAAAGTTGATGTATATGGCATTTCGTGACCTCCATCGTTTTCGGTATCTTGGTTCAGTGGTGTGTAATAGGTAAATAAAAGGCCCCCTGATGATCGGGTAATTTAGATACCCGTATTGTATCAGGAGGCTGGAAACCCTGAAATAGCAGGTCAGTCCAGCTTGATCGGATGGTTTATTTCGTGAGCTAGCTTAGGAACTATCATCCTCCTCTTCGATTTTATCTTCAAGAAGTTTTTCAGCTAGCTGGGCTAACTTCAAGAAGGCAATTAGTGCTCCAATGCCAACTAGTAGACCGCCAATACCGAATAAAAGTTCTCCCATCGAAAACTCCATTTGTTATCGCCTTCTTCGTTTGAACTTTCGTCTAACCGTCTCCTGGACTTACTTTTGGAAATATCCCCCTAACTTTATCAATCTAACAAAGATCGCAGTGATTCCTAGGGAAAAGGCCAAAAAACTTAAAGCCTGAAGTAACTGAGTTGAAGAAGCCAATTGGGCACCTCCGGGGGATTTTCTTAGAGATTAACCTACATTTTTTCCAGATATCCACCCAGCCTAATTAAAAGTATCGCAATTCCTACTGAGATCAATAAATAGCCGACCGATTCCATTATTTCCACCATTGACTTCACCTCCTTGGAAAAGTCTTCACCGTCAAAATAACCTCAGAGAACTTAGAACCCAATCCCATCTGTTTCTTTTTTAACTGAAATTCGTTACCTGAGATGTTACCGGCTGGATTGGGTAAATTTGCGAAGGATAATGGTTCGAGGGGTTTTTACGGGCCACAGATTGGACAATCCGGGTTCTTCTGGTACTTCACCAGGTCGAATTCGTTGGAGGTAAGGTCGGCAAGTAATAATTCTCCGCTAATTAAGCTACCCCTACCGGACAAGTATTTGATGGTTTCGTTTGCCATCAACGTACCAATTAGCCCTGCTGTGGTTCCCAGAATCGGCATGCCGGTTTTTTCCGGTGGACTCTCCGGAAATATACAACGCAGACACGGGGACTCGTCAGGAACGATCGTTGTTAACTGCCCACTGAAGCCCTCGACTGCTCCGTGAACGTAAGGGATTTCTCGTTTTACCGCCAGTTCGTTGAGAAGGTAACGAGTTTCAAAATTATCCACGGACCCCACTATCAGGTCGGTCGCGGGTAAATTTTCCATGTTGTCGCTGGTTAATTTACCCTCGAAGGTTTCTACCGCGATTTCAGGATTTAGTTTTTTTAACTTCTCCCGGGCAGACTCGGATTTACGGCGATTCAGGTCTTCATTCCAGTGAAGGAACTGCCGATTAAGGTTGCTGAGTTCTACCTTATCATGATCGGCGAGAACCAGTTTTCCCAGCCCCGCTAATGCCAGGTAGGTTGCAGCAGGGGAGCCGAGACCACCCAATCCGACTACGGCAACAGAGGAATCCTCCAGGGTTTTCTGGCCCAATTCCTCCAGGACCCCCAGCTGTCTCCGGTATCTATTCTGGTCGTTTTCGGGTGATTTAGAGCTCAAATATCTTACCTCCGTCAGTCACGCATCTCGAATCCAGGTATCCTCAGGGACTTCTCCAGTTTGTTTACCGATTTAGAAAATATATACACTAAAATCAGGTAGATTATCCCTACGACGATAAAGGTATCCGTAAACCTGAAGTAACGTCCGGCCAGGATTTTACCCACAGAAGTGAGTTCCTGGGTTCCTATCATAAACGCTACGGACGTGTATTTTAGGGTGTAGATTACGTCGTTAGACCACGATGGTATTACTCGCCTGAAGGCCTGGGGCAGAATGATAGTACGAAGCGATTCCAGAAAACTCATTCCCACCGACCTGGCTGCCTGAAGCTGGCCCTTTTTGATCGACTGGATTGCCCCCCGAAGGTACTCTGCCTGATAGGCTCCACTATTTAGGCCAAACCCCACGATCGCCGCTATTAGAGAGGTGAAATTCATTCCCACCTCGGGTAAACCGTAATAAATGATAAATAGCTGGACCAGAAGAGGTGTGCCCCGGAATAGTTCAATGTAGAAAGAACAAAAGGCCTGCAGGGGCTTGGGTCCGTACATCTTACCTAGTGCTACCAGTACGGCAATCACGGCGGCGAGACCCATTGAGGTAGCAGTCATGATCATCGTAATCTTTACGCCAACTGCAAGGGTCGGAAGGATATCCCAGATGTAGTTAAGAAAATTCATTGCCCCATCACGCCTTGGTCAGAGTGACTCTGTTTGATATCTTCATTGACTTTACCTCTTGAGTTCGAAACCGGGTATCATGTAACGGCTCTCGAGATAGGCAAAGAACCTCGTTCCCGCTCGAGTTATAATCCAGTATATAACTGCTATCGTGATATAGACCGTCAGCGGATTATATTCTCTGGCGATTATATAATTTCCCTGCTGGAGAATTTCCACAACCCCGATAGAGAAAGCAAGAGAAGTATCCTTGATTGTGATGGCGTACTCGTTTGCGCTCGCTGGCAGGGAGAACCGAAGCATCTGGGGCAGTATCACTTCGAAGAGCGCTCTCGGCAGACTGAGCCCAAGTGATCTTGCAGCTTCCAGCTGGCCGGTTCCTATGGACTGAATTGCTCCCCGGAAATAGTGGGTCTGATATCCAGCATGCCGTAGCCCTAGAGCAAGCATTGCTGCCCAGAAAGGGGATACGTTAACCCCGATTTTAGACGGTCCGTAGTAGAAGATGAATAATAGGATTATCGCCGGCAAGCTCCGAAAGATCCAGGAAAATCCGGAAAACGCCGAACTCAGATATTTTGGTCCATATACTATTCCTAGTGCAATAAATATGGCCACGACGAAGCCGAGAACGAAGAATGAAAAACCCAGCTCCAGAGTTACCTCGAGCCCCTTTAGCAAGGCATCGCTGTTTGACCAGAGTATGGCGAGTTGGTCGATAATCGGCCCCACTTCTTTTCTCTCCCGTTAGAAAAAAGGGACAAGCGGGATGAACCGACTTGCCCCTTTTTATTTATGTTAATTTTGGAATCTATTTCCTTATTACTTACGGTATTCTGGCTTATTTACTATCTCTTCAATCCTATCGGATTCCTTTAATTTGTCCAACCCCTCATTTAGAAGATTCAGTAGTTCTTCGTCCCCTTCCTGTACGGCGTAGCCGTACGCTTCGCCAGTTCGGAAGTATCCGACGATTTTTACTGGTTTATTCTTCACTACAATCTCCGCGGAGGTTTTGTCCTGGACGGTGGCATCTACTTTTCCGGAGATCAGTGCCTGCGTTGCCTGAGGGTAAGTTTCGTATAGTTTTTGTTCTAGATCGTAACCTTCCTCAATTAAGTTCTCCCGAACCCATTCCGCGCCGGTGGTGGTACTCTGGTTGCTTATCCTCGCCCCGTGGGTTAGAGCCTCGAACATGTGAAGGTCGGAGTTTTCTCTAACCATTACTGCCATTTCCGTAAACCAATAAGGATCAGTGAAGTCCACCTTTTCTTCACGTTCTTCTGTAATTGACATTCCTCCCCCCGTCATGTCGGCCTTACCCATGTTGACCATCGGTATCAGGGAACTCCATGAGGAGACAGTGAATTTCACGTTAAAGTCCTGGACTTTCGCTATCTCCCGAATTATGTCTATGTCTATTCCAACAAGCTCTCCTTCTTCATTGTAGTAGTCCCATGGTTCCCAAGCCGCTTCCGTGGCAAACGTGTAAGTCGGTTTATCGGCTCCTAAGGTTAAGAAACCGGAGGTTAGAACTACACCTAGAATCAAAATCAATGAAACTACACCAAGTGCTCTAGTTCGCATTATTTATCTACACTCCTCGTGTTGTATTTAATGTTTGTTTGGTTTTCCCTCCAGCATAAACAAAGTTTAACCCCGGGTATTTCCGGACCGCTAGTGGTTAAAAGCTGATAAAGAGGTAGGCAAGTTCGACCGGAGGGGAGGTCGAACTTGCCTGAATGCTCCGCCGAGGGGGTGTGAGCATCTGGTTAAATTTTGTTTATTGTGAAAGACATCGTTGGGCCCTCAAGACTTGAGGGTTAAACTTGCCTCGGTGAAGGCAGCTTGTTAGTTGTTTAGCGAAAGTTACGATGGGCTTAACGCCCATCTTGTACTTAGAATCTACTTTCCCCAGGTATCCTTTACCTGCGATACCTTCCATTTTTAACTCTATATACTTTGTTACTTTTTTCATTTAAGACACTCCGCTAAACAATTTTCATTATATTATCATAATCCAATTAGATTGTCAAGGTCATATCCGGTTTTAACCCCAACAACACAAATTCAATCATAGTTTTATCGGAACCGCTGAGGTGAGTTTTCTTATATTTTCCGGTAGTTTAAGGTTTAACCAAGAGTTCGGAATGCAGTATCTGGGGAATCGATCCGTTTGGTATAGCCCGGCTATAATTGTTACCAATAATTTTAATTTGTTACTTGTTTTAAGCCGAAAAAATTAATATTTTAAATGTAAACATTCTCTAACCAGAAAGGTGAGACAATGTGCGAAGACAGTACGAAGTACTGGATAGGTATAAATATGAATCCCGCAACCACTCCCGCGAGATTTCATCTTTTGTTGAATTATTTTCCGTCGGTGGAAGCAATCTGGAAGGCGTCCCAGGAGAAACTGGAGTCTCTCGATGGATTTCAGGAGGCGGCTGCTGAGTTCTGCAATGCCCGAAATGAAGAAGAGGTAAATGAAGAGCTAGAGAGATGTCGGGAACTAAACGTAGACGTGATTACCCTGGAGGACGAAGATTATCCCGATTCACTGCGGGCAATAGATAAACCGCCTCCGGTGCTCTACGTAAAAGGAAATTACGAAAAGGACGATCAGCTGGGTGTGGCTATGGTCGGTACCAGGAAAAACACAAACTACGGAAAAAAGGTTGCAAAAAAACTGGCTGGCCAGCTAACTAGTGAGGGGTTGACGCTGGTGAGTGGGATGGCCAGGGGTATAGATACATATAGCCATAAGTCCGCGCTGGAATCGGGAGGAAGAACGGTTGCAGTTATGGGAACGGGTTTCGGATATACTTACCCGAAGAGCAACGCCAGTCTGATGAGAAAGATTACCAGGAACGGAGCCGTCATTACCGAATTCCCCTTCGAACAGAGGCCCACGAAATGGACTTTTCCCCAGAGAAATAGGGTAATTAGCGGACTTACCAGAGGAACCATAGTGGTAGAAGCTCCCGAGTCAAGTGGAGCCCTAATAACCGCTCATGACGCCCTGTCACAGGGCAGGGAGGTTTTCGCCGTTCCCGGTGACGTTCGAAAACCGACGATGAAAGGGACTCACGGATTGATCAAAGATGGGGCAAAGCTTGTCGAGGACGCTTCAGACGTGGTGGAGGAATTCAAGGATATTCAAGCAACCCTTCCCTTTGACGACGATGAGGAAGAAGATGAAGACCTGGAGTCCAGCCTGAACCATGATCAGAAGGAGGTTTATTCCCGGCTGGATTACGAGCCGATTCATTTTAACGATCTCGTTGCCTGTACCGACTTTTCCGCGGCCCGTTTATCCCATATAATTTTCCAGCTGGAGATGGAGAATCTGGTGGAACAATTAGAAGGGAATAAATGGGTTAAAGCCAAGTGAATCATTTTCCCTACCGATGTGGTAATTCTACATTTTCAGACCTAGGAGGTTTATTAACAGATGGAACGAAGCCTTGTTTTGTTGAAACCGGATACCGTACAGCGGGGCCTGATTGGTGAGCTGATTTCCCGGCTCGAGGAAAAAGGATTAAAGATCATCGCGATGAAAATGATGAAGGTTGAAGAAGATCTGGCAAAGGAGCATTACGAAGAACACCTCGAAAAGGATTTCTTCTCTGATTTATTTAACTTCATCACTTCTAGTCCCATCGTTGCGATGGTCGTGGAAGGTGAGAAAGCGATTAGTATAATCAGGGGATTAATGGGAGCTACCAATCCTTTCGAGGCGCAGCCGGGAACGATAAGAGGAGATTACGGTCTGGACCTAACCAAGAACCTTATTCACGGCTCGGATTCGACTGAATCAGCGAGGAGAGAGATAGATCTTTTCTTCGACGAGGAAGAAATTCTGGAGTACGACCTTACAAGCAAAAAGTGGCGTTAATGGTTGTATCGAACGGTCGAAACCAGATTCAACTAATTCGGAAACCCCGTTCGACGAACTTTCGTTTTCTTAAACTATTTAGGTGATTATATGGGCAAGCAAGACGTACTTGACAGCACGTTAGATAAAATAAAAAAAGAGCACGGTGAAGGCTCGATTATGTGGATGGGAGACCAGGCTGCAATTGAAGTTGAGACTACCTCCAGTGGCTCTCTGGCTCTCGATATAGCGCTAGGAGCCGGTGGCGTCCCTCGCGGCAGGATAGTCGAGGTCTTTGGAAAAGAGTCGAGTGGTAAGACGACTCTCGCATTGCACATGCTGGCCGAAGTGCACAAAAACGACGGGTCAGCCGCGTTCGTCGATGCCGAACACGCTCTCGATCCGAAATATTCGCGGTCCATCGGGGTAGATCTGGACAAATTACTTCTCAGTCAGCCCAATTCTGGAGAGGAAGCGCTCGAAATAACGGAACAGTTGATCCGGAGTGGTGCTCTGGATATGGTAGTGATCGATTCGGTTGCAGCACTTGTCCCTCAGGCGGAACTGGAGGGTGAAATGGGTGATTCTCAGGTTGGCCTCCAGGCAAGACTGATGTCCCAGGCGATGAGGAAGCTGGCCGGGGCAATATCTCAGTCCAAGACCACCGTGGTATTTACAAACCAGATTCGATCCAAAATAAATAATTCTCCCTGGGGCCCGTCAACCACGACGTCAGGCGGACGGGCTTTAAAGTTTTACAGCTCTCTCAGGTTAAATATTTACATTACAAAAACCCTCGAGAAGGACGGCGAGAAGATCGGTAACGCCGTGACCGTCAAGGTTGTGAAGAACAAAGTTGCTCCTCCATTCCAGGAAGCCCAGTTCGATATTATTTACGGCACGGGCATTTCTACGGAGAGAGAACTCCTCGATCTGGGGGAAAAGTATGACATCGTAGAACGTAACGGATCCTGGTATTCCTACGGCGATACTCGTCTGGGACAGGGAGTTGACAACAGCCAGGAGTTTCTTGAGGAGAATCCGGAAATAGCAGAGGAAATAGAGGAAAAAATTAGACAGGAAGCTGGATTGGACGAAAAAGAAGAATCTGACGGAGAGGAAGAGGAGCAAGACTCAGAGGATTAAAGTGAGTAACACCGGGGAGGCCGAGAGTTCGAGAGGAGGAAGAGAAGAAGAGCTGGAGGATGCCCGGTCTTACTTGCGTCTCCTGTTAAAATACCGTCCCAGGACAGAAGAAGAACTGAGGGAACGGTTGAGGAAAAAAGATTACTCTCCGGAGGTAGTAGAGGACGTCGTCGACTGGGCCCTGAAAAAGGATCTAGTCGACGACGAGCTATTTGCCGAGTATTTCGTGGAAGATCGCCTTCAGAATAAGCCTAAAGGTAGGTCGGGAATTTACAAAGAGTTGCTGGATCACGGCGTGGAAAAATCCGTCGCAAAAGACGTTCTGGACAAAAAAATTTCGTCGAGGACT
Source organism: Candidatus Bipolaricaulota bacterium (assembly GCA_018334915.1). GTDB lineage: Bacteria > Bipolaricaulota > Bipolaricaulia > M55B111 > M55B111 > JAGXLP01. The sequence goes on along the minus strand of JAGXLB010000020.1, from coordinate 3,330 downwards.
GAAGAGGGCCGATGTCGGGAGTTAGCCCGAAAACGACTGTCAAAATACGGAGACGACGACGTGAAAGCAAAGTACAGAAAAACACTGGGTTTTCTCGAAAGACGGGGGTTTTCTAAAGGACTGGCCAACTCCGTTTTAAAGGAGATTTTGTTTAACGATGACTAGAGTGGGCATCGGTCTCGACTTCCATCGATTAAAAAAAGGCGAACGTCTGATCCTGGGTGGTGTTGAATACGATCACGTCTCTGGTACCGTAGCTCATTCCGACGGCGACGTGTTAGTTCACGCTATCTGCGACGCGATACTTGGAGCCGCTGCCCTTGGGGATATTGGGAGTCACTTTCCGGACGACGACCCCGCCTACGAGGGTATTTCAAGCATAAAATTGCTGGAAGAAGTCCTGGAAAAGGTGGGTTCGCGAGGCTACAAACTGGACAACGTTGATTCTACGCTAATAATTCAGAAGCCAAAGCTGGGTGAAGGGCGAGAAGAAATGGTGGAAAAGCTGGGAGAAGTAATTGAAGCTCCGGTTAATGTAAAAGCGACTACTACAGAGCAGCTTGGGTTTATCGGTCGTGAAGAGGGGATAGGTGCTCAGGCCGTGGCGACTCTCTCCAGGCGCAACGAGAATATTGATGTTTAAGATTAGATCTCAATTCTTTCACCGGCGTACGAAAGCGAAACTTAATTTAAGTAGGTTGACTTCATTATTTTACTGCAAGCTATCCCTCCTTACCTGTCTGCCGGATTTTGTCTACTGCTGAGTTTTAAAGGTTAAATCGGTTGCCAGCTAAGGAGGTATAGCAGTTATTAGTACCAGGGGGATAAATCCGCCGTTGGTGAAAAAACTGAGCTTAAACTAATTGAACGGAGGTAACTATGGAAATTGAAGTGAAGCAGCTTGAAGGTTCGACGTTCGTCGGTCGAGGGGAATCCGGTCACTGGACGGTTATGGACGCGGCCGAGGAAGTGGACGGCCACGACGGGGCTACGCGGCCTATGGAGATGTTATTGATCAGCCTTGGTGGATGTACCGGTATAGATCTCAATACCCTGTTGAACAAAATGAGAGTGGATTACGACGATATAGGTATAACTATATCCGGGGACCGGAACGATGATCACCCGAAGTACTATACCGGAGTTTACATAGATTATAAGATTTACGGCAATGATCTACCGGAGGACAAAGTCGCAAAGGCAGTGAGGTTGACTCAGGAAAGGTACTGCTCGGTTACTCATTCCCTGAAGGCTGAAGTTTCCTACGATTACGACATCGTCAACCCTGGGTGACTTCTCGGCAAGCCCCACTTTGGTGCGGGGTTATTGACTTGCTTAATTGACTAGGTCTTGTCTGCCTTCTTCCCGCTTACCTGGCTGCCGGCGATTTGGTCTATGTTCAGGCTTGCAGTGTTAACAACCGGGAATTGACCAAGCACCCAATTGAGGAGACTAATCTGGCCAAATTAAACCAAAGTTTTTCGCATCGGCTTTGCCTAACTGGTTACACGGACGATAACTTAACCAAGCTCCATATCTAAATTGGGTGCTGGATGTAAACCAGCCGATTCCTCCCTGCAGCTCACTGCAGGGCTTCCTCGGCAAGTTTTGGTGAAGTCGTTGCTCACTAACTACCTCTCGCTTTCATATACATACAATGGTGAAAGAACTAAGCTGATAATTCCATATCGAAAATATCCCGGGTTCGCCGGGCTTTGGTTTAAATTTACCACAAATTTAGATATAAAATTTTACATTTCCATTTTTGGTCTTGAAGCCCCCCTGTGATAACGATATAATACCTCTGTTATGAAGAATATGGTGCTGAGTCCAACTGGATCACATTCCATTTATCTCGACAGGGCACCTACCTTTCTATTTAAGCTTACCATTAATTGTATTTTTGGCTATTTTTATTTTGTGAACTGATCTAAAGCCAGTACCTCCAAAATAGGCTTTAGATCGCGGTAAGGTCCACAGGGTTCCTGTGGTCCTTTTTCTATTGGAGGAAGAGATGATTGACGATTTACGAGCTGAGATAGATAGAATCGACGAAAAGCTGGTCGAGCTTATGAACCGCCGGGCGAGCACGGCACTGGACATAGGGAATTACAAGAGGAGAAAAGGGTGGGACGTTACCGATGAAGAAAGAGAGGAGGCCGTTCTGAACCAGGTGAAAGGGTTAAACGAGGGACCACTTTCCGACAAGCAGATAGAGCGTGTGTACAGGCAGTTAATTTCGGAAACCAAAAAAGTCCAATTGGAGGTTGATGCGGATGATAGTAGTGATGAAGCCGGAAGCAACTGAGGAAGAGGTCAATGAAGTTGAAGAAAAACTGATTGATCTGGGGTTTAGCGTTCACTTTTCTCAGGGTGTGGATTACACCACTTTAGGAGCCGTAGGTGACAAGAGCGGGGTTGATCCCCGAGAGCTAGAGATACTTAACGAAGGAGTGGCTAAAGTGACTGAGATAAGTGAACCCTACAAACTTGCCGGAAGGGACTTTCATCCGGCGGATAGTGTTATCAAGATTGGTGAAGTGGAGATCGGTGGTAAAGAACCAGTAACCATGGCCGGACCCTGCGCGATCGAATCAAGAGAGCAGGTCGAAACCATTGCCGAGTACGTTTCGGATCACGGAGCATCAATACTCAGGGGGGGAGCGTTCAAGCCAAGAACGTCGCCGTACAGTTTCCAGGGTCTGGGTGAAGAAGGCCTTCAGTACATGAGAGAAGCGGCGGATAACAACGATCTTAAAATGGTCACGGAGGTAATGGGGAAGAGTCAGGTCGGTCTGGTCAGCAGTTACGCCGATATACTCCAGATCGGTTCCAGGAACATGCAGAACTACAATCTGCTAAGAGAAGTCGGCAGGACTGACAGGCCGGTACTTCTGAAGCGAGGTTTCTCGTCCACCGTGGAGGAGTTCCTGATGGCGGCGGAATACGTAATGTCGGAAGGGAACGAAAAGGTGATCCTTTGCGAACGGGGAATCAGGACCTTTTCTGACGAAACCAGGTTTACTCTGGATCTTTCCGTAGTTCCCGTAATAAAGGACGAAAGTCATTTGCCGATAATCATAGACCCAAGCCATAGTACGGGAGTTAGGGACAAGGTCATACCGATGGCCCGGGCCGGTATAGCTGCAGGGGCTGACGGGATGATAGTCGAAGTCCATCACGAGCCCGAGAACGCGAAAAGCGACGGACCCCAGTCGTTGCGCCCTCACCAATTCGCCGACTTGATGGAACAGGTAGAACAAATCAGTAGCACCCTCGGTAAAAAACTGGTAGCAGCCTAGCAATCCTCATGGATACTGAAAGCGAGTT
>JAGXLB010000152.1:4217-6090 GCA_018334915.1 Candidatus Bipolaricaulota bacterium | reverse complement strand
TGAGGAAAAAGATCATTACTGTAGCCGTTTTCGTATTTATTATGCTTTCAGCTTTGTTGATGGCAAGTGGCACGAATTTGCTTATTAATTTAAATAATTCGCTGAATAATTTATTCAAACAGGCTGCAGTGCCACACTTCGTTCAATCCCATGCCGGCAAAATAGATCAGGAAAGAATCGATGAGTGGAGTTCGGATAACCGGTACGTACAGAAACAGCAGACCGTTGAGATGATAAATATACCCGGGGAAGAAATCTATATAAACGGTGGAGGCTCAGAAAGTGACACGCTCATGGATCTGGGATTTGTAAAACAGAATAAGTCATTTGACTTTCTCCTGAATTTGAATAGTGAAGTTATAAAAGTAGATCAGGGTGAAATTGCCGTCCCAATTTACTATATGAAGAGGAGAAACCTGTCGACCGGAGATAAGTTGAAGATCAAGGGTGAAGGTTTCGAACTCAATTTCATTATCAAGAGTTTTGTCAGAGATGCTCAGATGAATCCTTCCATTATCAGCTCCAAGCGCTTCGTGGTCAGTTCAGCTGATTTTAAAAGACTCAAGCAAGTTACCGGTGAGAAAGAATATTTGATTAGCTTTCGCCTAAATGACAGGGGGGATATTCAAAAATTCAGCAACGAATACACCCGGGCAAATCTACCTCAGAAAGGGCCTACGATAGTTTATAACCTGCTTAAGGTAATGAACGGAATGACTGACGGGTTGATCGCGGCCGTAATTATTTTAATCAGTCTGCTACTTAATATCGTTGCCCTGCTCTGTTTGCGATTTATTATCCTGTTAACCCTGGAGGAAGATTACAAGGATATTGGAGTTATGAAGGCAATCGGGATCCGGTCATTTGCTGTGAAAAAGATTTACATATCAAAGTATCTGACCATTGCCTTTACTGCCTCAGTAATTGGTTATCTATTTTCCTTTCCCGTAAATCGTATTTTCATGAAAAACGTAACGCTTTATACGGGAAAAGCACCTACATCTTTGGTCGAATCCATACTTCCCTTACTTGGGGGGTTAATCATAGCCGTTATAGTCGTTGTTTTCTCGCTGATTGTCTTAAGAAGGTTCAAGAATATTTCAGCTGTAGAAGCCATCCGGATGGGCAATACTGGAGGCAGCTATGCAAATAAGGGGGGGCTGGCCCTGCATAGAAACAAATGGCTCAATAATAACGTCTTTTTAGGGCTGCGCGACGTATTCTTGCGTTTTAGATTGTATGTTATTTTGTTCATCGTCTTCATTCTCTGTACTTTCATTATTATCGTGCCCATAAATTTCCTAAATACAGTTCAATCACCGAATTTTGTTACCTATATGGGAATGGGTCGAAGCGATATTATCATGGACTTAAGACAGTCAGATAAAATCCTGCGCAGGTTTGAGACAATGAAAGCCTGCATTGAAGAGGACCGGGAAGTCGAAAAATATGCCTCCTCTGTAACCTGTAAATTTAAAATCATCAACCAGGAAGGCGTACCAGAGAGCACCTATGTAGAAACGGGTGACTTTACGGCTTTCCCGGTAGATTATCTAAAAGGAGACGCGCCACAACTTAATAATGAGATAGCGCTTTCCTCTCTCAGTGCCGACCAGCTCGATAAGACCATTGGCGATACTGTCGAGTTGATTGCGGGTGGAAAAAAGCGTCAGCTGACCCTATCGGGTATATATCAGGATATTACCAACGGCGGCAAAACAGCCAAGGCTAATATTGAGCCGGATCACGAAGTTGCCTCCTGGTACAACATTTACGTAGATGTCGAGGGGGACGTCGCCCGGAAAGTCTCTGAGTACGAGCGAAGGTTCGACGATGCCAAAATAACGGATGTTCAGGGGTACATCGATCAGAC
>JAGXLB010000152.1:0-3689 GCA_018334915.1 Candidatus Bipolaricaulota bacterium | reverse complement strand
TGTTGCGGAAGGGGAATTTATTTCCGTCATGGGACCTTCAGGATCAGGAAAGAGCACGCTACTCTATAACGTAAGTGGTATGGACAGCATGACGTCGGGTGAGGTGACGTTTGACGGTACGGGGCTGGGGGAACTGTCCGAGGACGAATTGTCGCAAATCAGACTCCGGAAGATGGGGTTCGTTTTTCAACAAATTAACCTATTAAAAAATCTGGGCATCAAGGATAACATCATTTTATCGGCCTATATGGCCAATAACAGGAGCCGAAAGGAGATAAACCAAAAAGCAGTTGATCTGATGAAGAAAACCGGAATTTACGAGCTGGCCGACAACGAGATCACTCAGGCTTCCGGAGGTCAGCTCCAGCGGGCGGCAATATGCAGAGCCCTTATTAATGATCCAAAGATCCTCTTCGGAGACGAACCGACGGGAGCTCTAAACTCCAGTGCAGCCAGTAATGTTATGGATATCCTTAGTACCGTTAACGAAGAAGGAGCTACAGTAATGCTTGTGACTCATAACGTAAAGGTCGCTTCCCGATCGGAAAGGGTACTCTATATGATAGACGGTAGGATAGCCGGGGAATATAAACTTGGCAAATTCGATAAATCGAGAGATAATGTGAAACCAAGAGAAATTGAGTTGTCGGACTGGTTACTGGAAATGGGCTTTTAAAGTATTACTTCTAACCTGAGTCGAGTGTTTCTATTCGATCAGGCAAATTTAGGAGTAAGGTAACGCAGACAGGACATCTGTTACGACGAGAAGCTTGTAAGTCTCTTGATCACCTTCATCATGAACCTTACTCCTTTTCGTTCAAAATACGTGTCGTTGAAATTACCGATTATGTATGAATCGGTTTTTGGGTGGTAGAACATGAACGCTCCTGTTGCTCCTACGACTCCCCAGGATTCGAATTTTTCAGGCATAAGTAGCGGTATTTTCTTTAGCATCCATATGCCGTATCCGTAATCAATTCCGAAACCAAACCTGGCTTTGTCCTCCATCATGGTTTCCAGGGTTTCCTCTTTAATTATCTCGTGGTTTGCCAGCGACTTCATGAACTTCAACAGGTCTTCCATGGGAGCCACGACTCCTCCGCCCGCGTAATCGATCCCGGCATAACCTTCGGGGTCCTGGAAAAACTCTAGGTCGTTCATCTTTTCTCCTTCGTGGTAAAAGTCCGCGATAGGAAATCCGGGGTCTTCAATCGGCTCGGAAGCGTGAAGCATGTACGAATGTTTCATGTTTAGCGGTTCAAATATACGTTCTTTTAGCGCTTCGTGAAAAGGCATCCCGGTGATTTCCTCTACTATAAATCCAAGAAGATAATAATTAGTATCCGTATAGTTAAATTTCTTTCCGGGAGGGAAATGTGGTTTGCGATTCTCCTTCCCCCACTCGATCGCTTTTCTCGGGCTAACCCTGAGTTCGGGATTTTCGAGCAGTTCCTGAAGAAGATGCCAGAAAGCGTCAGGTAAACCGGACGTATGGTTCAGGAGATTCTTGATTCTTATTTCATTCGTGTAATCGTGACCTTTGTACACGTGCAGACCGTCCAGGATATCGTCATCCAGATACTTACCAATCCTGTCTTCAAAGGATAACTTCCCTTCCTCATACAGGGTGCTGATGAGTGTGGAGGTAAATAACTTTCCCACGCTTGCCATATAGTTGGGCTGTTTGGGATTCGCAGGGCTATCGCCCGTTTTCCCCTCAGCAATATTGACGTGAATATCCAGGGGTTCGGAATGGACGAGCAAGTATGCGTTCACTGCTTTATCCCCTTTCCTCATACTCTTTCTTAGAAGCTCTTTGATATCTACTTTTAACTCGTTTTTATCAGCATTTCTTCTTTTGAAAATAGTAACACTCTCCTGGGAAAAAGATTATTTAATTCTCCTTTCGGCTAATTCCTAAATTTTCTGCAAAAAGTCCTTCATCTCATTGGCAATATCATAGGATTTTTCGTGATGTACGTAATGTCCAGATTCAAGTAATTTAAACTTTCCGTAATCAGTTTTTGACACGTATTGGGACAATTCTTCCTCCCAGGTTGGGATAATATCCACGTTATTCTCAGCAATAAAGAAATACATGGGGGTGTCAAAAGGAATACCTTTTGATTTTACCTTCCTGACATTTTCCTGAATATAATTGAGCTCATTTAACATAGTTTTTGTTAACGAGCTTCTATAAAAGATTGCTTTGAGTTTTTCTTTATCTTCCTCTGACAGTTCTTCGGATTTGAGCAGGGGAAGGTTTTTTTCTAATCCCGCTCTACCCATGAACCTGGTTAAACCTATTCCCGACATAAGATACGTAAGATATAATTCACTCCTCCGGGGTAGTTTAAAAGAAGGGTCCAGATAAACATCCGGAATCGCCGGGTCAAGTCCGATAACTGCTTTCACTTCGTCCGGATATTTTTGAGCCCAGTAAATCGCCTCCAGACCCGACATCGAATGAGGCACAAGTACGTATGGCCCATCTTCTCCTGCGAGGTTTAGCGCTTTTCTCGTTTCCCCGAGCGTCGTATCAATATCCCTTGAACTTGACGACCCTTCGCTCCAGCCATAACCCGGTTTTTCCACTACGGCGATTCTATAGTCATCCGTCATTCTTCTCCACAGAGGCTTAAAATCTATAGTTGGATTGCTCGTGCCGGATCCGGACATAAAAACGAGCGTAATTTCTCCTTGCCCCTCTATATATACGTGCATTCTGTTATCATCTATTGAAACTAATTCTCCCGGTGGTGGGTAGGCTTTGGCTTCCTTCCTCAGTTGATATCCATGATATAATCCGGACAAACCCAAAAGCCCTACTACTATTACTACACCAACCAATAAAATCTTACCAAACATCTTCATCTTGTCCCCCCGGCGCATTAATTTTACTCATCTTTCTTCTGGTACTATAATCGCTCAATTTCCAGAAAAATACATCCGACATTTGTCTCGGAGTTGGTGATATATTCCGCCGTTGGTCGTGGCATTTGGAGGCGTTATTCTTATCTAAATAACAAAAAATAGAGGAGTGTTAGGATGGACTATCTATTCTTCAGCCTGGCTTTTATGGGGTTGCATACCCTGGCCTATATGGCAGCAGGAATGATCGCTTATAACATCAGCTCCGACCTGTATCAAGGCAAGAAGCGCCTATTGGACTTCCTGATCGATCCCGAGGAAGAAGGCGAGGGCAGTTTTACTTTGAGGAAAGTTATTCCAGCCCAGATAATCAGAGGTCTAATTATGTCCGTAGTGCTCTATCCTGTTTTAGGCTTTCTGAGCGAGATCTCCTTTCTTACGCAATTCTTATTTTTTGCGGGATTGATGTTTATCTACACAGATTTATCCTCCGGGGATCCCTTTCCCAGCAATATCGAGGGCTGGGTTTACATGAAAAAGGACTACCTGAGCAGGGAGACGTTCTGGAAGATCCAGACCGAGATGATAATTTACAGCACTCTTTTCGGTCTCCTGGCGGCGTGGCTTCTGGTCTGATTTTACACTTTAGGGGGAAAATTATGAACGATAGTAAACCTGACTGGAGGCTGGGTTTCCTGGGATTCCTGGGGTTTGTCGCTTACGCTGGGTTCGGTAACGAAGAACCGCTCTTTCTATTCTATCTGGGGTTCTTCGGCTTCTTCACGTATTTTGGATATTACAAAGAGGAACTCTTCCTT
>JAGXLB010000151.1 GCA_018334915.1 Candidatus Bipolaricaulota bacterium | reverse complement strand
CGGTCAAGTAGGTCAAATTCTCTCTGCTTTCGTCGGACATCCACACTTCGCCCGCCAGTTTCTTGAGTTCGTTTTCAGTTAAAATGGTCACCACCCTTGTATTTTTATAACAGGTTTAGCCCTCTTTGTCTATAAATCCATCTTCTCTTTTTTATTTTGGGACTTGTGGGGAACTTTAGCGAAACTTTCCTCGAGAACCGGGTAGAATTCACTCCGGCTCTCCCATCAAGATCTCAATGGTCTTTTCCCTCAATCTGGAGGAGGCGTTCAAGCATGACGTTACCAAGATCAAATGCGGCCGGTATGTTATCCCTCTACCTTTAAACGGAGGTTCATCAACGTCGTCGTCAAGGTGTAAGTTCCTTTGATTATCTGGTTTAAAAGTAACAGGACTGTCTGGAACCGGTTGAGCGCACCGAACTTCTGGAAACAAGTAAACTCACCCCCGACTTTTTAGACTCTTGGCGATCGAGTCCTTTCCGGACAAATACCGCTATCTTGCCGCTACCTGTAGAGGGGCTGTACTATCAAGGATAAAAATTTCTCTACTTGGCAATTATATCCCTCAATTCTTGGTAATCTGACTACAAAACTGGTCATTTTCCCGTCTAAATGAGGGCTGGTTGCAACCGGGCCGACCAATGTGTGAAAATCACTCTATTAAAGAATAAAATAAGACAATCGCTAAATTTGGGTTAAATTTGGGTGATGATATGTGGCATAACTGGTAATAGCTATAAAGTATATTCTAGTGGGTATTCGAGAGTGAATTTTTCTATCTAAACTTTTTTTAAACTGACAGTCTGGCAGTTTTTTACTATTGGAGGTCCTGATGAAATTCAATTATCAGAGCATTGTAAACAAGATAACTGATTACGACCGGTTTTTGTCGATCGATGAATTAAAGGAAAGTTCCAGGAAATTAGCTGATGAATACTCTCACGTATCCATAGAAAAAATCGGAAAATCTCGAAATGGAGAACCTATTGACGCCCTAACAGTGGGTGCCGGGGAGAAGACGGCATTTCTATTTGCTATGCCCCACCCAAATGAACCAATTGGGTCAATGACAATTGAGTTTCTGGCAAACGAGCTCGCGAAAAATGAAGAGTTAAGAGAGGCATTTAACTTTACATTTGTCCTAATTAAATGCATAGATCCGGATGGAGCACGATTAAACGAAGGATGGTTCGATGGGCCGTTTACGCCGTTAAACTATGCTCGAAACTTTTACCGTCCGCCCGGTTTCCAGCAGGTTGAATGGACCTTTCCAATTGAATATAAGGAACTCAATTTTGATGCGCCAATACCCGAAACTCAAGCGCTGATGAAGATATTTGACAACAAGAAGCCAGACTTTGCCTATAGTTTACACAACGCGGGCTTTGGTGGAGCATATTATTACATTAGTGATCCGTGTGAACCTCTATACGAGAAATATCGTCGTGCAGCTACCAACGCGGGCATACCGTTGCATCTTGGCGAACCTGAGATGCCATATGCTGAAGCCTTATCAGATGCTGTGTATAAAATGCCCACTACAGTGGAGAGCTACGATTATATTGAGGAATACACTGACAGGAATCCGGCTGAGGTCCTGCGCTCCGGTACTGGAAGTACCGATTACGGAAAACGGGCAAACAAGGATATGTTTTCTTTGGTCTGTGAAGTTCCCTACTTTTACGACTCAAGAATAGAAAATCACGAGGAGTCAGACGTAAACAGAAGGGAAGCAATACTTGATAGCGTCAAGCTTAGCAAAAAGATGTACGGATATCTGGAGGATAGATACGACGAGATAGAGGATTTGCTGAAAGTCGACTCTAAATTTAAAGAGGCAATCCAGGAAAACCTCAGGACCGCATCCTACCTTCATCAGTCGAAGAAGAGCTGGGCTGAGCAAAATAATAAATTGGACAGACCAGCGACTGTTTCCCAGAAGTTTGATAATTACGTGATCACGCGGTTTTATCGGATGTTATCCTTTGGAATGTTTATCAGAATGCTTGAGCAGGAACTGGAGAATACTGAGGACAATAAAAAAATTGATAAGCTGACCTCAATCAAATCCCAGGTGGAAGAGAAACTGGAAGAACACAACGATAAATTAACTAGCAGCTTGAACTACGAAGTTATCCCGATAAAAAAATTAGTTGCAACCCAGCTCGTCAGTGGTCTGGCGAGTATAGAGTACCTCGAGAATAACTAATTAGCCGGAGGTGATTTTTTAAGCCAAATTGGAGCCAGGTAACGCAAGATTAAATTTAACTAGAGGTGAATAAAACATGACGACTAAAGCAAAAGAACGAAGTTATATTTTCGTAGTTACTTCAATTCTAATTCTGTCAATGATTTTTGGTTCCACCTTTGCTGTTGTAGGGCAGGGACCACAAAAAGGTGGTACTTTAAGATACGCCCTTTCAGAAATTGCTCCCAGTCTGGATCCACATCATGGGATGGGCTATGGTCAGATTACTCAGTACATAGCATTCAACAAGTTAATTCACCACGATCCAGAAACGTTGAAGTTCAAACCGGAACTGGCTAAATCCTGGGAGATCCCTGACAACACGACTTATATATTTCACCTGAGAGAGGGTGTGACGTTCCACGATGGCAGTGAATTTAACGCTGAAGTATTAAAATGGAACTTTGAAAGGATGTTAAGTGATTATTCACAGGTACAGAACCGCGTCAATATGATCGATGAAATTGAAGTTACAGGACCTTATACGCTCAAGATAACCCTGAAGAGTCCATTTGCTCCGTTCCTGGACAACCTAGCTACTATGGGAGTAAGAATCGTAAGCAAGAAAGCGGTCGAGGAAAACGGAAACGAATACATTCAATCTCATCCGGTGGGTACCGGTCCGTTTAAGTTTGAAAACTGGGATAAACAGAAGAACACTCTCACATTTACCAGGTATGAGAATTACTGGGGAGAAAACGCCTATCTCGATGAATGGCAGTTTGTTGAAATTCCCGAACCACAAACCAGGTTGGCAGCACTAAGAACCGGTGACGTAGATATACTCCACAGCACACCTCAGGCAAATATCGAAGAGTTGAAGAAATCGGATAAATACAAGTTGGTGTCGTGGATGGCAAGCAGCAATACGATAGATTACATTACGTTTAATTGCGAGAAACCACCGATGGAAGATGTTAGAGTTCGTAAAGCAATTGCGTTAGCTCTAGATGAACCAAAGATAGTCCAATTCTTGGATAACGTTGAGCCAATTTACGGACCATTGCCACCGGCAAGCTGGGGTTCTCCCCCCAATGCAAGTGATCCTGGATACAACCCGGAGCGGGCAAAGGAACTCCTTGCGGAAGCAGGTTACCCGGACGGGTTTAGCGTAACACTGAAGATTTGGTCAGATGATCCTCTAAGAAAAAACCTAGCGACAGTAACCCAGAGTATGCTGGCCGAAGTTGGTGTCGATGTAAACATCAAAATACTTCAGACCAGCACGCTAATCGAGCAAATGCGGAATAGTGGCGGCAAGGGAGCTGATGGCGAATGGACATTGGCAAGCCTCCATTGGGGAGGAGGAGGTGCTCTTGATCCTAACGGGAATCTCCGTGTACTATTCCATTCAGAAAATGGCCAGTTCAACTGGATTTCGAACTTCAAGAACGAAAAGTTGGATAATCTACTAGACGAAGCTCTGCTGGTAACCGATCGTGACGAACGTCAGCAGTTATACTACAAGGCATTCAATATTCTGAAAGAAAATTATCCGATGATCTGGTTTGGCAGGATTGCCGGATACAAGACGATTGCGAAATACGTCCATGGGATAGAACCTTTGGCGCCGACCGGATACTTTACCGCAAATACTGCCAACGTTTGGATTGAGCGATAATCCTAATCTGGCTGGAGGGTGGATTCTTACCCTCCAGCCACTCTTATATAAATATGCCAAAATACATTATACGCAGGCTGTTACAGTTAATTCCTACGCTAATCGGAGTTTCCATAATTACTTTTCTTCTGATGCAACTAGCACCGGGGGGTCCTACTACCGCGATTCTTGGTATGAAGGCTACACCAGAAAAAATTGCCTACATCAATAAAAAATTCGGTCTCGATAAGCCAATTCCACTACAGTACCTTATCTGGTTGAAGAACCTGATATTTAACGGTGATCTCGGTAATTCAATTGTGGAAAATGAACCGGTTCTCAGGATAATCCTTAGAAGGATACCTGTGACATTTCAGCTTGCAATTTCTTCCCTCATGCTGTCTTTGTGTATTTCTCTCCCTGCGGGGATAGTTTCTGCGGTAAAAAAAGATACCTGGTTTGATAACGTCGCGAGGATATTTGCGTTCTGGGGCATCTCAACGCCAAACTTTTGGCTGGGTTTGCTGTTAATAATTGGTTTTGGCGTGATGGTTCCGGTCCTGCCCGTTTATGGGTATGTAGGTATTTTTGAAAATTTCGTACAGGGCGTTCGCCATATGATCTTGCCCGCAATAACTCTGGGGACGGCTCTTGCTGCTATGGTTACAAGGATGACGAGATCCAGCCTGCTTGAGACATTAAACGAAGATTACATACGAACTGCAAGAGCAAAAGGGCTAACAGAAAGAGTTGTGATATCAAAACACGCCATAAAGAATGCGATGATACCTGTCACTACGGTTGTTGGCTTACAACTGGGTTACATTTTGGGTGGTTCGGTGCTCACGGAAACAGTGTTTGCTCTGCCGGGCATGGGCAGGCTGATGATCAGGTCGATTTTTAAACAGGATTATCCTGTGGTTCAGGGGGCGGTACTAGTTTACGCGCTTACATTCGTGCTTGTAAACCTGCTTGTTGACCTATCTTATGCTTATCTTGACCCAAAGATCAGGCTGGACTGAACTGACAATGAGTATGACTGCGGCTATATTTACCATTCAGGAAGGTATAAAAGTTAATGCGAATACTTATAAAAATAGTCAAAAACAATAAAGTTGCCCTGGTTGGCATGATACTAGTTCTTTTTGTCATTTCTACGGCAGTTTTTACCATCGTTGATAAGTATATGCTTAATAACAAGATAATATCTTACTTTCTGTACAGCCCGAATAAACTAGATATCATGGCACAACTTGAGCCACCAAGTCTTAAGCACCCACTTGGCACGGACCAACTGGGTCGAGATTTGCTTTCACGGGTTATATACGGCTCAAGAATATCTATTCAGGTCGGTTTTTTCGCCGTTGGTGTCTCGGGAATAATCGGAACTATCATTGGCCTTATCGCAGGGTATTACGGAGGCATGGTAGACGACATAATCATGAGAATCGTGGATATCCTCCTTGCCTTCCCCGGGCTCATACTCGCAATTGCGGTGGCCGGTTTTCTTGGGCCGAGCTTGATGAACGTTGTGTTTGCTCTGTCGATAAGAGCATGGGTTAATTATGCAAGATTAATTAGAGGTAATGTCTTGAGCGTGAAAGAAACGGATTATATATCCGCGGCAAAGGTCACGGGAATGGGACCACTCAGACTTCTCTCGCGACACGTATTACCTAATTCAGTGGCTCCAATAATTGTACAGGCAACCATGGGACTTGGTTCGATGATCATTGCTGAAGCGGCACTCAGCTTTCTTGGTCTTGGACCGCAACCCCCAACTCCGAGCTGGGGTAACCTGCTAAGCACGGGTAGATCCTACGTTAGCACTGCTTGGTGGTTATCGATATTCCCCGGCATCGCAATATTTATTACAGTAATGGGTTTCAACCTTATCGGGGATGCTGTAAGAGATTTTCTCGATCCCAAGATAAGCGGAGGGTTGAGGCAATAATGGATATCTCCGTTTAGCTACTCTTTTTCACTTTATTCGATCAATTAGTAACCCACCAAATTCTCTTGACAGAGCCGATCATCCGGCAGCTAAAGCGGTCCATCGCTTGCCTTCTCCTGCACCGCTCTATCGGTTACAACCTATGGAAGTATATTTTGTCCCTTTAGTAAGCTAATTTACCCTTTATTTGTCTTATTTCCCGGTTTTACCTAAAGTCGCTCTAATTATCATCACCAAACAGCGGAAAACTCTTCTCCGTCTAGGTGTCCGACCTTACGACAAAACCATCCGGCTCT
>JAGXLB010000019.1 GCA_018334915.1 Candidatus Bipolaricaulota bacterium | reverse complement strand
CCTCCTGTTGCTTTCCACCTTAGCTTGTGCTAACGCAGTTACAGTTAGTTTTCGGGTCGGAGAACGTATACCCGGAGAGGATTCGAACCTCTCAAGTCAGTCGCCCTCACGGGCGCACCAAGCCCCGCACCTTGGTGCGGGGTAATTGACTCTTTCTGGCTGAACAGGGATTAGAAACAGCATTGATCGAGAGAAAACATGTGGGGGGAACGTGCATAAACGAGGGCTGCACGCCAACAAAAACGATAATCGCCAGCGCTCGGGTTGCTCATCTCGTTGGTCGGGCCGTGGATTACGGTGTAAATTCGGGAGAAGTCAGCATTGATCTCTCGAAAGTCAGAGAGCGAAAAAGGAATATTGTCAAAAGTTTTCGAGAGGGAAGTCTGAATCGGATAAAGAAGAAAGATGGACTAAGTCTGATCCGTGGCGAGGCGTCGTTTACCGCCCCCTATTCCCTCGAAGTGACGAGAGATACTGGTGCAAGGCAAATTATCGAAGCGGAAAAGATTTTTATCAACACAGCAGTCAGGCCCAGCCACGCCAATTAAAGGACTCGTTGAAGTTGACTATCTGGAGTTTTACCACGATCATGGAACTGGAAGAAGGAGCCTTTACCCATCCAACGCTGGCGAATCATTGAACAATCTATTTGCCTCATTTAAGAATTAATCGTATCTATAAATATTTAGACTCCTAATCTTTTAGGACGAGACAATTGTCTTGTGAGAGTACGTTTGAAACTTTAAAATCACAATCAGAGAAATTATTTTTACAGCTTGACAAAATTTAACATCGGTTAAGTCACTCCAAAAAAATTCTATTTTTGGTTGAGGAGACACAATGAGAAAAAATTCCCTCCTGGAGGCCATCTTTCAAACCTCCAGTCTATTTATAGGAGTACTTGATGAAAAGGGAAGACTAATTGATGCCAACCAAAAGGCTCTGGATTTTATCGAAAGGAGCCTGGAGGAAGTACAAGGAGTGAAATTCTGGAATACCCCATGGTGGAATCATTCCAAAAGTCTCCGGGAAAAACTGAAAGAAGAAATAAACCAGCCAAATAGGGGTGAGGAGGTCCGGATCGAGGCTGATCATTTTTCTCCTGAAGGGGAAAAGGTTACTGTGGACTTCATCCTCCGTACGGTAGAGACAGAAGATGGCAAAACCCGCTTTCTTGCTCTGGGAAGAGATATAACAGATTTAAAGCAAGTAAAAAAGAAACACCAAATAGTGACCGAGGGCTCCTCCCAAGCCCTCTATTTATTTCAGGACGGAGAGTTCAAGTTCGTAAACGAAAGTTTCGTGAAATTAATTGGCTATACTGAAGAAGAGTTAAGTGATATTGGCTTCCTTGAACTGATCCACCCTGATGACCGAGAAAAGATTGCAAAATGGACCCGGCAGGCATTGACGGGAGACGATTCAGGGCTGCCAGAGAGAGTTGAATATAAGGTCTCAACGAAAAAAGGAGAAACGATCTGGCTCCGCACTTTACCCTCCATAATAACATACGAGGGCAGGCCGGCCATTGTAGGAAATGCAGTAAATATTACAAAAGAAAAAGAAATTGAGGAAGAACTTCGGTCGGAAAAAGAACTAATGAAATCCATAATGACATTAACCCCCGATTTAGTCTACTTCAAGGACGACCAGCACCGGTTTAAACGGGTAAGCGAAGGCTACACGAACCTACTTAACCTGGATGAGGAGGAAATGATAGGAAAAACCGCAGAGGACTTCTGGCCGGAAGCGGAGGAAATTATGGAGGACGAACGGCAGGCATTATCAGGAGAGCCCGTAATTGGAAGAGAAAGAGAAGTCACTCTGCCAGACGGCAAAAAACGCTGGTATTCCACAAACAAGTTGCCCCGCCGTGACGGGGAAGGCAATGTCATTGGCTTCCTGGGGATGGATAGAGATATTACCGAGCGCAAGGAAATAGAGAAAAAGTTGAATGATCGCGAACGAGAGATGTCCCTCCTGTTAAGCAATCTGCCCGGAATGGCTTACAGGTGCAAAAATGATAAGCACTGGACCATGCAATTTGTAAGTGAAGGCTGCAAAGACCTGACCGGTTACAGACCAGAAGAATTGATCGACAACGAGGTAGTCTCGTTCGGGAGCCTGGTAATTGAGGAAGACAGAGAAAGGGTCTGGAGGGATATTCAAGAACAGTTGGATTCCAACTCCCCCTACCGGCTTGAATACAGGATTAGGACGAAAAGCGGCAACCAAAAGTGGGTATGGGAACAGGGTAGAGGAATATTTGACGAGTACGGTAAATTACAGAACCTTCAGGGTTTTATAGCTGATATCACTGAGAAAAAACGGACTGAACAAGCCTTAAGTGAGGAGCGTAATAAATTAAAAAATCTCCATAATGCAGTAAACGAACTCCAGCGTCAGGATACCGAAGATGAAATACTTCAAACTGCCGTGGACGTAGCAGAGAACATTCTCGACTTCAAGTTCTGCGACATCTCATTGGTAGAGGGAGACTACCTCGTCCCCAAAGCTAGCGCGACCGGATTGAACTCAGAGGAATCCGTCACATTCGAAATTGGTGAGGGTATTACCGGCCAAACTATTCAAAAAGGGGAAACAATCTGGGGAAATGATCTACGGAACTTCTCGGAAGCGAAACCAACTAACGAAGACTTTAGAGCTTTCATCAGCGTTCCAATAGGGAATCTGGGAATTTTCCAGGTTATTTCCGAAGAAATAGGAAGCTTTAACCAGCGGGATGTGGAGCTTGCCGAGATTCTTGCAGGTCACCTCCAGGAGGAAATAAACCGGTCAAGACTAGAAAAAGAATTACGAGAGCAAGCAATTCGCGACCCCTTGACCGACCTTTACAATCGCCGCTATTTCAATGAAACACTGAAGAAAGAAGTCCAGAAAGTAAAACGTTACGAGAAACCACTGGCTTTTCTGATGATCGACGTAAACCGGTTCAAGGAGATAAACGATCGCTACTCCCACCAGATAGGTGATGAAGTCCTACAGGAAGTGGCCTGCCTCCTCAAGGAGAACGTAAGAGATGCCGACACGGTGGTAAGATATGGCGGGGACGAGTTCCTCGTCATGATGCCTGAAACCGAACGGGAGGTTGAGGAGGTAGTCAATAGATTACAGCACTCATTAGAACAGTGGAACAAACAGACTTCTCTGATTGACTTTCCGTTAACGCTGGCCATGGGAATATCACACTGGAGTTCTAATCAGGACAGGGATGTGGAGGAAGCGCTCAAGGAAGCGGATCGGGAGATGTACGAGGATAAAGTCTGATAGATAAATACTCTCCACCCCACTAATCCCCCTAATCAAGTTACCCACCTACTCAGTCTACACAAGTTGTGCGAAGATACAATTAGAACTGCAATTAGCACCCGACAGCTTTAAAGACTTAAGGCTCTGAGCCCACAAACTAACCCAGGGATAGTTTTTCCAAATTAGTAGGGTGTAAAATATATGAGTCTTTTGACTTTCTATTAATAATATTAAACCTATTATTAATATTTCTAATATTCAACTTGATTTATTTAATATGCAACTGTATAATACTTCATAAGTCAAAAGGGAGCGTGATGAATAATGCCAGAAAAAGTAATTGGTAAATGCCCGGTCTGCGGTCAGAATATGAGAGTTACAGAGCTTGAATGTCCCGGCTGCCATACAAAGGTAAGAGGGCAGCTCGACCTCGGTAAGTTCTCCAGATTGAACCAGAACCAGCTCGAGTTCGTAGAGGTATTTATCAGATTAAGGGGCAACATCAAGGAAGTTGAAGAGGAAATGGGAATCTCTTACCCGACGGTTCGAAAGAAACTGGACGAAGTAATTGAGGCTTTGGGCTACAGGCCCGAAAAGAGCCCGGATAACGAGGCAGTGAAAAAACGCAACGAAGTGCTAGACGCGCTGGACGATGGCGAAATCGATTTCGAGGAAGCTAAAAACAGATTAGAGGAACTCTAAGGAGGTATTCTGATGACCGACGAGCGTAAAAAAATATTAAAGATGCTGGATGAAGGGAAAATTGACGTAGAAGAGGCAAATGAATTGTTATCTTCACTGGAAGATAGCCAACCAGAAGTAGAGATTGAAAACGAAGTGCCGACAGTCAAAGAAGCTAGCTTCCTGAAAATCCTGGTTATTGAAAATGGAAAGGAAAAAGTAAATATTACCTTCCCGATAGGGCTAGCAAAGTTCCTAAAAAGTATAGTCCCTGAGAAGGCCCAATCGAAACTTACCGAAAAGGGCGTTGACCTGGAAAAAGTAATAAGCGAGATAGAAAAAGGAACCTTTGACGGAAAACTGGTTGATATTGAGGACGGGGACAGCCGCGTGGAAATCAGGCTGGGGAAATAACGAGAGCTTTCGTATTTTCATAGGTTAAACACCCCCTTTTACTAATAAAACTCCTAGCGATCATGGGGATGGGGTAATTCTTAGGCACTGTTTGGCACCCCTGCCCTGGACGAATTTCAGGTGATACGTTGTGTTGAAGACTTTGAAAAACCGTGATTTTCTTAACCTATGGCTGGCGTAGGTGTGTCGACGTCTTTTGCCAACGTTCCAATCAATACGTTACTCCAGAGAACAACGGAAGACAGTAAATGGGGCAGAGTAATGAGCATCGTAAACATGGGAACGATGATAGCCATGCCACTGGCTTACGATTTTATTGGTTTTCTGCTTGAACAGATTGGAGCAGTTACTCTGATAATCGGAATTGGTAGCTTAACAGCTCTCGGTGCAACTGCCTGTTTCAGGTCCAGGGAGATAATGACGGCTCAGTAGTGAGCAATTAGTTATCTGTATCAACAACAGAGCCCACACCCACAACCAAGGAAAGCTAGAAAAGCCATAGCCCACATGGACCAGAATAGACCTAGAACAAATACCGAACCGATTAACATTTAGAACACCTCCTGGTATTTCTTACGTCTTTAAAATACATCGATTAAGCTGAATTGTCAAGATAAAGCCCATCTCCTAGCCACAGTCGTGATCTATGTTTAAATATCAGTCAGGTTAAGCGTTTAAAGAATGTTAGATCACTTGTTGCTTATTTCCTTTCTCAATGCTTCCTTTGTCATTTCGGTCAGGTCATCTATCCTGTCACTATTGCGGTACAGGACGACGTTCTCCTGTCGTAGGACAAGGTCGTAACCTTCTTCATCTGCCCTCAAATTGGTGATCTGGAATATTTTCGACTCGATCAAACTCGTCAATATATTATCCAGCCGTTCGTATTGACTGTGAATCTGTGAAAGCGTCTGCGAAACCTCTTCCGGAACAGCCGTACCTTCCCTGATATTGTTTAGCACCGCCTCTAGTTTGTTCATTATGGGTTTAACCTGCTCTTTTAATTCAAACAGCCTATCGGAAACGGATTGGAATCCTCCTGCTTGAATCATTCTATCCAGCATCGCTATATCTATTTCTAGCTGAGCCTTTAGCCTTTCAGCCTGGAGTACATCTCTTTTTCTCTTGTATTCGCCTTCGGATATTTCGCCTTTAAGAACGTCCTCCCGTAAGGAGACCAGCTTCTCCGACTTTTTCTTGGCACTTTTTCTTTCTTCCTCCACGGCTTTCGTAAAGACGGTGAAAGCCTCTTTAGCGTTGACGTAACCAATTCTCAGATTACCCTTAAATAGCTCCAGGTCAGACTCCTTGTCCGCAGCGTCACTTAGTTCCCTTATATTGCTATCAAGTATTGATCTCACCCCTAACAAAGAGTCAAGTGCCTGAGATATCTCACCGGAGTTAACCAGCTTTTTAGCTCTATTTAGCTCTTCAATTAGAAGGTCGGCTGAAAAATCCTCCTGGCCAAAACCCGTCAGCGAAACAGTTAGTATCAATACAGTAACAAGGAAAAAATTGATTGTTAGAATTTTTCTCATTTTTCCACCCCCGCAGTATATACTTTTACGGAAAAAGACCTGAAGCGCAACTGTAAAATGTTCCTTCCAAAATTACTTAAATTAGGATTGGACTGGTGAGCTTGATATTTATCCATCCACGTACTGATTTTTAGCTTGCTTTCAGTCAAAGAGAAGATCCCTGAAACTGAAAATGCAAAATAAGCGTTGAGCTACCTCCGGCGCAGTTACACAAAATCCACACATTTTCTCTATACCTAACTCACATCAGAAGAGTATAGTTAAGTTGGATAATCGCAGAAAATAGTTAGAACCAAATATGAGGAGTGAATTATAATGCTAAAAATTTCCAGGTTTTTCGAAAACAGTATTGTCAGTACTACTCTTTTAACCTTAGTCATCGGAATGTTGGTGGTTGGAGGACCAGTAACTCTTATTCAGGCAGCTACGGAAAACCCTTACGGAGCGCAGAACCTTTCTCCGGACCAAGAAAGCTACACTCTGGAGGAAATGTTGACTTATGCTGTCCAGGATGAGTACAAGGCCCGTGCGGAATACGAGCTGATTATCGAAGAAATGGATGGCGGTCGGCCCTTTACCAACATAATTAAATCGGAAGAGACCCACATATCACTTCTGGAGCCGCTCTTCAAAACCCATGGCATCGAGCTCCCCAAAGATAAAGCCGCTGAGTACGTCGCATTGCCCGATATTATAGATGAAGCCCTGGAAATTGGTGTGCAGGCAGAGATCAAAAATATCGATATGTACGACAGGTTTTTGAGCCAGAACCTGCCGGAAGACGTGGAGAACGTCTTCGAGCGGTTGAAGAACTCCTCGCAAAATCACCTGGAGGCCTTCAAACGTTCCATCGACGGTAGCGGTAGAAGCGGTCGCGGCAGCGGTCAGTGCCAAGGTAGAGGCAAAAAACAGGGTTAGCCTGTATACAATTGATCGGCATTGGTTAGTCCGATATAAATAAGTTTGCGAGGACCGGGAAGTCAAATAGCTATCTCTAGTACTTTGGCTGATACCGCTTACCGAGTAGCGATATTAACCGTAAATTAATCGTTTTTACCAAAAATTAAGAATACCGATAGGACCTCTTGCTTGCGGTGTCTTTTCTCATCAGAGCGGCGGTGAAATATGCAAAAAATTCTTGTGATAGAGGACGAAGGCCGGATTGTTCGTTTGATCCGAGACTACCTCGAAAGAGAAGGTTATAAGATTATTGACGCCCGTGACGGAGAAGAAGGGCTCGTTGCTTTCCGGCGCCGGGAACCGGCTTTGATAATTTTGGATTTGATGATACCAAAGAAAGATGGCCTTGAAGTTGCGAAGGATATCAGGCAGGAATCAGAGGTCCCGATAATCATGCTTACGGCTAAGACGGAAGAGGCGGACAGGGTAACTGGACTGGAAATCGGTGCTGATGATTACGTGACGAAGCCTTTCAGCCTGCGGGAACTATCGGCTCGAATTAAGGCCGTCCTCCGGCGCTCCGAGGGCGGTCTTGGACGTCAGGATCTTATCCACTGCGGCGAGCTGACTATTGACACGGAGTCACATCAGGTAAGATTAAAGGATAAAAAGTTAGATCTGACACCAACAGAGTTTGACCTGCTTGTCGCCATGGCCCGGAAGCCCGGTCGAGCTTTTACCCGGAAGAACCTGCTGGAGGAAATCGGCCACTTTCCCGGAGAGAGAGTCAAGCGAAAAATCGATACTCACGTCAAGAATTTAAGGAAGAAACTTTCCGGTTCGAGTGACCAACCCCGGTTTATCGAAACCGTACACGGGGTAGGATACAGATTTCGGAAAGAGAATAATGATTAGATTATGAAAAAATTCTTTAACTCATTTCGGCTCAAGCTGGTTCTTTCCTTGTTTTTGGTCGTGATTGTTGTTCTTGGCTCGCTCTACTACGTGGTCAACCGGACCACCCAGAGCGAATTTCGGGATTACGTGGTCCGGGGGCGTAGCAGCCAGCTCAAGGGAACCAGAGAAGCTCTGATAAGCTACTACCAAAAAAACGGGTCCTGGAAGGGAGTTGACTCCGTATTAAAAGAAAACGTAAGCTCTCAGTCCGGGAGAAACGGGCGAGGGCCCGGAAGCTCCAGTAACAGCAATTCAAGTAGACCCCGTAACGCAGTTCTGGTCGGACCGGACGGTCGAGTAATTTCATCCTACGACGAAGAAGCAGTGGGAAAAGAGCTACCGGAGAACCTCATCTCCCAGGGTGTAAAGATGGAGAGTGACGGACAGAAGATAGGAACTCTACTTGCCGGCCCGATACTGTCCGCGGAGCTAGACCACTCGGAACGGCGATTCCTCGAGTCGGTAAACCGAAGAATCATTTACGCCGGAGCAATCGGACTTGCCGTCGCGTTACTGCTTGGCTGGCTGTTGATAAAACAGTTAACCCGGCCTCTGAACAAACTGACCAGAGCTACCAGAAAGGTGGCCGAAAGGGAACTTGATCACAGGGTTTCCGTAGTGTCAAGCGACGAGCTAGGGCAGCTGGCCGAATCCTTCAATCAAATGATTAACAACCTCCAGGAATCCGAGGAGATCCGGCGTCGTATGATCGGTGATATTGCCCACGAGCTAAGGACCCCGTTGACTGTCTTGAACGGGGAATTGGAGGCAATTCGTGAGGGTATATACGAACCAACGGACGAGAAATTGAAGGATATTCAAAATGATATCAACTTGCTCAACCGACTGGTGGAGGACCTGCGCGAGCTCACACTGGCAGAATCAGGCGAGTTAAAGCTCAACAAGGGGCCGGTCGACCTGGTTGAGCTCGTTGAACGAGTCACCCGGAAGATGAATGAATTCAGCAAAAAATCTGGAGTAAAGCTAAAAACGGACCTGCCCGACTCGTTGCCGGAGATCCATCTGGACGCGGACAGAGTTTCACAGGTAATAAATAACATCGTGAAGAACGCCCTCCACCATACCGAAACCGGGGAAGTTCGAATATATCTCGAGGATCGTCCGGAGGAAATTGAGGTGAAGGTTTCCGATACCGGCCGGGGCATACCGGCTGAAAAGCTCGACCACGTCTTTGATCGGTTTTACCGGTCGGATAGCTCCCGTTCTACGAGGGATAGTACTGGACTGGGACTCTCGATAGCCAAGGAGCTGGTGGAAGCACACGGGGGAGCCATCTGGATCGATTCAGAGGTCGGTCAAGGAACCACTGTCGGGTTCTCTCTACCCAAATAGAGGTAAATTTAATTCTTTCACCGTCCGCTGAACCTAAACCTCCGAATGGAGCACTTTTTTTGGAGCTAACCTGGCAACAAACTCAATCTTGAAAAATTTAATCATGTAACAAATCCCGAGGGTGATTGTCTCGAAGGGGGTTCATTAGCTTGAACCTATAAAAACAATAAGAACTTTTTTATTGTTAAGAAAGAATTGAGGTAAACCCACACAAAATCTTCACAGAGTTCACACTGTTACGTCACATCCCCGGGTTATACTATTGTCGAATCAATCTAAGAGGTGAAAAAATGTTCTCTAAAAAAGCAAAAATGACGAGTCTTATCACATTCACGTTAATTGTCGGTCTAATGGTCACTAGCTTTGTTGGATTGGCCGGAAACGGTAAAGAAATCAGTTCGGAAGAGACAGGAATCATGGAAGAGACCTACATTAACTTACTAGCTCCCAGACTAGGCCTGGAAGCAGGAGAGCTGAATACAATAATGGAAAACGCAAGAGAGAAAGCAGCGGCCTCTAACCATCGGCCGATAAGTGAAACTTACCTGGAAATTCTGACTTCCGAGCTGGAAATGGACCTCGATGAACTGAAGAAGAAAATGACCAATACCAGGGTAGAGGCGGCGGAGAAGCTGGCAAGCGAAGGAACGATAAGCCAAGAATTTGCTGACTCGTTCAAGGAAAGGACTTCTACTTTTCCCTTTGGCTACTCCAACCAGGGCGCTGACAGAGGAAGAAGCCAGGCAAAAGACAAAAGAGGAACCCCTCAGGGGAGTGCCAACCAGTACGGAACAAACGATGGCGACCGTTACGGTCCAGGAGACGGAGAATGTGATGGTAACGGCCCCCACGGAAATAAAACCAGCGACAACGATAAGCGTGGTCAAGGCAACGGCAGACGCGGTAGAAACTAACGACTATCGTTAAACTAGAAATTCTACTTTTTGGGGCCAGGTGGGTTACTCACTACCTGGCCTTTTCTTTTTCGTTACATTAACTAGGACTTCAGTTCCTGATTTAAGCATTTTACCTCTGGGAAGAATCGACATTAATACCTAAATCTCTAACTCTCACCGGAAGTTCTTTTAGTCAGAAAATTGCCTTGACAAACTAACTGGTAGTCTTGTCTAAAAAGATATTTGCGTGAGGGAATTTAAAGAGAGAAAAATTCCGGATACTTTTCATTTGCAAAATTAAAACTTAATAATTAAAATAAGTATGAATTAAAAAACATTTTTAATGCAATAAATATCAATTAGGAGGTTGATTTCCATGACTGAACAGGAAAACATGCCCCTTATAGGGGATAAGTTTCCGGAGCTAGAAGTAAATACAAGCCACGGTACACTCAACCTGCCCGAGGAATACAAGGGCAAGTGGTTTTTGCTTTTCTCTCATCCCGGAGACTTTACTCCTGTCTGTACTACCGAGTTCTATGCATTTCAGAAGCGCTACGACGAGTTCAAGGAATTAAACACTGAATTGATCGGGTTGAGCATTGACCAGGTTCACAGTCACCTAAAATGGACGGAATGGATTAAAGAAAACCTGGACGAGGAGATAAAGTTCCCGATAATCGCGGATGGTCGAGGGAAAGTAGCCGAAAAACTGGGACTACTTCACCACACAGGCGGCACGGCAACGGTAAGGGCAGTCTTCGTTGTGGACCCTGAATCTAAAATAAGATCGATACTTTACTACCCCGCCGAGCTGGGTAGAAACATGGACGAATTTCTCAGGATAATCAAGGGGTTCCAGAAAGCGGACGAAGAAAGCGTAGCTATCCCAGCGAACTGGCCGAATAACGAACTGATGGGTGACGACGTCATATTGCCGCCAGCAGGTAGCGAAAAGATGATTGAAAAGCGGAGAAAACAGGAAGAAAAAGGAGAAATCGAGTGCTATGACTGGTGGCTCTGCCACAGGGAATCGTAGGACCCTGGTCTCGTAAATTTTAGCTCTAAAACAGGGTGTGGGTAATTCACCTGTACCCTGTTTTAGAGCTTATAGAAATAGCTGTAAAGGATTCAGTTTAATCCATAAAAAGCCCAGATTATTCCTTGAATTAATTATACCCGAGTTTAGTAAACATCCTCTTCCCTCAAAACCAGCTTCATCTTATTTTACTTCAGCTATCACTTGCTTTCCTGGTAGTTCGGTAACAAATCCGACAGCTTACCCCAGAAGACCCTGGAATATTCCGGCTCCTCCAGGTAGAGAAGTCCGTGAACCACTTCGTATTACAGAACTCCGTACGGGCCATTATTAACCTGAAGTTGAAGCTAAGGTTATTTTTCCGGAACAGCTACCCCATTTAGTCTTCTGGTTCCGGATGTATATCTTATTTTAGCTTCCTTCTACACGGAGTTCTTTTTCCATTATAGGTACGGCATCATGGATTAATTATCTTTTTTAGCTATTTGTTGTATTAGATTTAGCAAAACGCCTTCTCGGACAAACTAATCCATTATTTTCACAAATCCCGCCCTTTCCCGGAATCACTGATATCCATCAGTTCCCGAGGGTAGGGATCGAAGTAGCGCTGTTCCTCTAGGTAATCCCGGTCAAACCTGGCTATCCAGGAACGAATCATGCTGATAATCGAACTGAGCGGGACCTTGCCTTTCCGGTAATCCTCAATATAGTCATCAAAGAGGGATTTTTCCCGATTTTCCAGTTCATCGGAGAAGTAACCGTAGGCGTGCTGGAGCACGTTGACGTGAGATCCGGGGGAAGGATTTTCAGAAAGAACCTTACTCAATAACTCCCTGTAGTCCTGGATTATTTTTTCTATTTCTTTTTCATCAGGGTTGGCGGCCATCCGGCCCAGCTTTCTCATTTTATCCTGATCGTAGGCCATGAGTATGAATTTGTGCCTCGCCTGAAAGTCGGTCAGCTCACTGATTGATCCTTTTCCTTCCACCCGCTGTCTGAAGCGAGCTATTGCGAACAAGCTGGTGTAAAAATCCTCTCTGATTCGGAAGTTCCTCAATCTACCCTCGTTTTCTATCGGTTTAAATGGGTAGCGATCCTTTACCGCTCCACCGAATATTCCTGGAGCCTTCTCAATTACTCCTGACTTGTCCAGGTCTGCATATGCTTTTACGTCAGTAGTTCCGCAACTCGGGGATCTGTTTTTCAGTATGGCGCCGTCTATTTCGCCAATTTTGGAGAATAAACCCTCTGCGTAATGCTTCATCTCTTCAGTGTAATCTTCCCGGGTCTCCGTCTGAATTAACCGCGGTTCTCCGTCCTTTTTTACAAGTCTTAAAGCCTTTCTCGGTACTCCCAGACCAATCTCCACTTCCGGACAGACCGGCACGAACTTGACTTGTTCCTGGAGGGTATCAACTACTTCGCTTGAGATGATCCCGCCGTTGAACCGGCAGGAATCGAAGCCAATACACTTGCTGACCAAAACTTTTGGTTTTACGTAATCGGTCACGATTCCTCCTCTTTGTCTATCGGGATTTTAACCGTGAGGCGTATTTTTTCCAACTTATGGAACGGAATTAATCGGTCTTCATCGTTCAAGTAAGTATCGAAGAAATACCACCATACTTTAGACAACCCTGTGCTTACTCCCTGTCGCCTATTAAAGATGGAAAGGCCCCTGTGCCCAATCAATATGTCGGCACTCTCCAGGTTTAAGTTGTCACTCAGGTGTGTGCTGGCGGCAGAGCCCTGCTCGGAGTGGATGTCCACCGGATCCTTCAAGTTGCTGGGCCCGGACCATCTCGGTTAATTGGATCCGTCGGGTGTCTACTCATGAATAGAATAACAAAAAAACAGGTGTTTTTGAAGAATAATGCCCACCAGAAGCATGAAATGTAAGATGAAAAAAATTGGGGACACCCGGATCTAGCTATAAAGTATCGACTAAACTTAGTCGGAACTGCCGATTAAACTTTAATTTTGGGCAATTCCACTTCAACAAACTACAAGTCCTAACACAAATGGAATTTCAATCTTCCTCCTTAAGCTCTACAGGAGGCATATCTATTTCCAGTTCCTTCTCGTAGAACTCACGCAGGTCGTTCTTGAAAGACTCTATTACCTCCTGGGCTTCGTCTTTATCCTCTACCCCCCTGACTGTGAGAAAAGTGTTATTGAGCTGTTCTTCCTTTTCTATGTCGTGTTTCTCGATTACTTCATTTTGTCTCTTTTTCAGCTCTTTGTGGGCCTTCTCCTTGCGACCAAAAGGCCAAAATGAAGAGGTATACTTTTCGATCGCCGCGTCAATGGCCGGGCCATCTCGTCTTAGATGGTCGGACTCTACTTTGAATTTAACGTCCATTTTTTTCATCTCCCCCAAGAGAATAGTTAAGCTTAAACTCTTCACCCTTGCTGGTCTATTTTCATCAGGATTTTCAACTTTCCGTCCATCGGGATTTTAACAGCGATTGATAATTTTTCCAACTTTTTGAGATGTTGCTGTCCTAAACTTCCGCCTCGGCATAGGAGCAGAAGCTGCTAATAACCTGGATAAAACTTGGTTAAGACATACCTAAAACTCTTCGAGATCGCTTTGGACCCCCACTCTCTTTACCTCATGAGGGGGGGAATGAACACCTGAGGAATATTGTTATGAATAGACCTAGATGCTGCTATACGAACCAACCGGCCGGGCAGGCTTCCCGGGCTGCTTCTTTAGTTTCACCGGGGCCGCTCTCTTTTCAATCCCGCAATCAGAGTGGCGGGTAGCCCCGCTAGGGCAAGCAGCGTCAGGGACGCGGCTACGGTCATCGGAATCCTCGCCCCGAGATAATTTGGGTAACGAAATTCCCGGGATAATTAATTTTATATTACCGGGCTCCGGGGCGAATCATCAATAATTTTGTTTTTCCTAATCAGGTTGCTGTATAATGCGAGTAAGAAGACTTCAAGAATTGTTGGAACTTCTATCTATCCAATAATCAAAATTACAGGGGGCAGGAAAATTAAATACAAAAATTTTATAAAAGTAGTTTCGGCCACTATGGGGATCCTGGCCGTACTATTTGCCTCCTTCGTCGGTTGGGTTTACTTTTCTACATTACAACCTGATAGGGTTCAATCCGCCCTCGTGACCACGCAAGTTGATGCACCACTTATATCGGAAGAAGAAGAGATTAAGCTGCTGAACTGGAATGTACAGTTCATGGCGGGGAAGGGGTACTATTTTTACTACGAAGGTGGTTCCGATACCAGGCCGTCCTCCGAGGATATTACCCGAACAACGGAAGAAGTAGCACAAGTAATAAAAGACGAAGATCCTGATATAATATTGCTTCAGGAAGTCGACGACGGTGCAAAACGAACGGATCAAGAGAACCAGCTGGAAAGACTACTCTCTCACCTGCCGGACGAATATGGCTCCTATGCTTCGGCCTTCTATTGGAAGGCAGCTTTTTCGCCCCATCCAAAAATTCTGGGATCGGTCGGGATGAAACTCTCGGTAATATCAAGGTATAAAATCGATTCCGCCACCCGGTATCAAATCGCCCTGAAACCGGATAACTGGTTCGTAAGACAGTTCGACCTCAAAAGGGCTATCCTGGAGCTCAGGTTTCCGAGGGATGAGGAAAAGGACTTCGTGGTGTTTAACACCCACCTGACGGCGTTTGCTTTTGGGACTGACGTCAGGAGCCGGCAGGTAAAGGAAATCCAATCCCTCTTGAAAGAAAGATCTTCGGATGACCACCCATGGATCATCGGTGGGGACTTTAACCTGGAGCCACCTGGACCCAAAATGGATAGTAAAGAAGGTGAGGTGATCAAACCTCTTTTTGACAATTACCGAGCGGTACCCGGATATGATGAAGCCAACGGATCAAATCCGGAAGACTGGTATACTCACTTCCCGAACGATCCCGACATAAATAGTCCGGACAGGACGATCGATTACTTCTTTCTCGCGGACAAATTGTCCCTAGGCGAGCATTACGTAAGACAGAAGGGTACATTGAACATTTCCGATCACCTGCCTGTGGTGGCGGAAGTTAGGCTACCTGGAGCTAGTTAGGCTGGGTATATATTCTACTGTTAAATACAGGGAGAGCATGTAGCCCTCCCTGATAATTCTTTTAGAAGAATTCAGTAGTACTTCAGGTATTTATCCAGCTCCCAGTCAGTGACGTTTACCTGGTACTCCCGTGCTTCGGTCCGTTTTGCTCTCAAGAAGTTTTCCATGATGTGGGAACCTATAACTTCTGCAATCACCTTGTCCTTCTCCAGGGCATCGAGAGCCTCTGACAGGCTACCGGGTAGAGAGCCTATACCCCGTTCCGCTTTTGTGCCGGCTTTCATTTCGTAGAGATCCTCTTCCACTGGTTCTGGGGGCTCGATCTCTTCCTCAATTCCGTGCATACCGGCTTTCAAAATACCGGCAAATGCCAGGTAAGGATTAGCAGTCGGGTCCGGGCTTCTAAATTCAATTCTGGTAGAAGTTTCCGGCGTGCTCGTGTGAGGCACTCTGATAAGTACCGATCTATTATGGCGACCCCAGGAGATATTTACCGGCGCTTCGTATCCAGGGACCAGTCGTTTGAAGGAATTTATTGTTGGATTGGATAGAGCCGTAAGAGCATCAATGTGCTCGATCAACCCCCCTACGAAGTTCAACGCTTTTTCCGAAAGTTCGTAGGGGTTGTCCTGCTTGTAAAAACAGTTTTCTCCATCATCCTCCAGGGAAATATGTGTATGCATGCCCGAACCGTTAATTTCCTCGTACGGTTTCGGCATGAAAGTAGCATTTAATCCGTGCTTCAATGCAATTGTTTTTGTAGTTGTCTTAAAAGTGATGAGCTGGTCGGCCAGAGTTACTGCTTCACCGTATTGAAAATCAATTTCGTGCTGACTTGGAGCAACTTCGTGATGTGCCGCTTCGACCTCGAACCCCATCTTTTCAAGGCTTATTACTATGTCCTTTCGCGCCTCTTCTCCTTTGTCAACGGGCATTAAGTCAAAGTAACCGCCCTGATCGTGCAGCTCAGTTGAACTATTTCGCAGTTCTTTTTCCCCGTTGGTCCTAAACATGAAAAACTCAGGTTCGGCGCCGACAAACATCTTGAGACCCTTTTCACCGGCCTCCTCCTGAATCTTTCGCAGCCTGTAGCGGGGATCACCTTCGAAGGGGTCTCCGTTCGGCATGTGGACGTCGCAAATCAGCCTCGCGTTTCCGTATTCTTCCCCTGCGCTCGTGGTGGACTTCCAGGGATATATCTTTAGAGTGTTTAGGTCGGGGTGAAGGTACATGTCCGATTCACATATCCTCGCAAACCCCTCAATTGAGGATCCGTCGAAGGCAATGCCCTCCTTCAGAGCTTTTGGCAATTCATCCAGAGTTATCTCCACGTCCTTAGGTATTCCGAGGATGTCAGTAAATTGAAGTCTTATGAATTTAACGTCTTTTTCTTCGAGAGAAAATACAGCGTCTTCTATATCTGTTTTATCTACTTCTTCTGCCACCTTAAATCGACCTCCAGCTAGGTTAGTACAAATGTATAGAAGGATTATAGGGAATATTAGACATATGTCAAGGTTTACTGTTAATAGTTGGCTATATGTTTGAAATATTTTTCTAAAACAGTATAATCATGGCAGTTATTAAGATTATTTTGATGATCCTTCAAGGAGGGGAGATGAACGAAAAGAAGTTAAACAAAGAAATCCTAAAATCTTTCATGAAGGATGGCCGAAAATCGATAAGGAAGGTTGCCAGGGAACTGGATGTTTCGCCCTCTACCGTAAGCAACCACCTGGACAAAATGATTGAAGAAGAGGTAATAAAACGGTTCAAACCGGCGGTAGATTACGAAAAGCTGGGATTCGATTTGACAGCTATTACCAAAATTCAGGCAAAGGGCAGCGAAATACCGGATATAGTGGAAAGGCTCCAGGACGAGGGCAACTTGACTCACGTTTACGAAATAACAGGGGAATTCGACATCCTGGTAATCGGTAAATTCATCAGCCGGGAGAGCATGAACAGAGAGATAAAGAGGATGCTCAACTTTTCCGCGGTCGAACGTGCAGATACGTCCATTGTGCTAAACGCTGTAAAGGAGGATAGTAGCTTGGATCTGGTAGATTAAAATATATTTTTCTGCCAATAATGGATTTATCCCTCTGGCCAGAATAACTTCTACCCGCCCTTTACCCGGCTGCCGGATTACCTCTTCTGCCCAGTTTTAAACTTAAACCAGTTTCCAGGTTAGGGGACAGATAATTTGTAGTAAAATTAATCTTTATGAACATATAGCCCCGGTACGGTGACCGGGGCTGCGTATGATCCTTACCAGCGATGGTGAACCTGCTCTTTTATCAATTCCTCGTAGGTGTTTCTTGCTTCTTTCATGACTTCGGGAGGTAATTCTGGCAGGTCGCTCGACTCCGCATTATCCCTCACATGTTCCTTACTTTTTGCCCCTGGTATGACCACGCTAACTTCGTCGTGCGAAAGTATCCACTTTATTGACATTTGAGCCATAGAGTAGTTCTCAGGCCTCACCGCCTCGAGCCTATTCACCGCTTCCAGACCTGTCTCGAAATCTACTCCGGCGAATGTTTCACCTACATCAAATGCCTCGCCATCACGATTGAAGTTTCTGTGGTCGTTCTCCGGGAAATTTGCATCCTTGCCGTACTTTCCCGTCAATAGCCCACTTGCCAGGGGGACACGCGGAATTACAGCCACGTTTTCCTCTCTACAGCGCCTCAGAAACAGATCCGCGGGGCGCTGCCGAAAGATATTGAAAATAATCTGGACGCTGGTCAATCCCGGGTATTCTATCGCCTTGAGTCCTTCTTCCACTTTTTCCACGCTTACCCCGTAATACTGGATCTTCCCTTGTTCAACGAATTCCTCGAGTGCTTCAAAAATCTCCGGTCTGTAATAAACTTCCGTTGGAGGACAGTGGAGCTGTATCAGGTCAATCGTATCCACGTCAAGATTTTTCAGCGATCGATCCAGGAACCTCTCTAGATTTTCCTTCGTATAGCGTCCCGGCATGTGAGGCTCGAGTCGGCGCCCAAACTTCGTAGCGACGTATATTCTTTCGTCGGTTTCATCAAGCACTTTAGCTATTCTTTGTTCACTTACTCCGTCACCGTATACGTCAGCAGTATCGAAGAAATTAATTCCCTGGTCTATCGCTTCCTCGAGAACCTCAAGTGCCTGATCCTCGTCTACGTCACCCCAGGCGTCGCTACCCAGGGCCCAGGTGCCGAGTCCAACTTCACTTACCTCCCATCCCGTTTTTCCAAATTCCCTGTATTTCATAGTTGACCTCCTCTGTTATAAATTTCAATGATGAGTCAGTTTTACTGATTTTATGATATTTTATCCCGGTGGAAGAATCAAAGGACCGAGCCGAACAAGGGCTCCGTTAGTTCGTTCCGGCACGTTGACTACTGATTAATCCATTCGCTCAGGTACCAAATTCACCCTTCCGTAAGGTTCAAGTTCGTTCGGACGGAAATGGTTGACAATAACGCTCACGTCATCTCCCTCGACCTCCACCAGGAGATAGTTGTAATCCAGCTTCTGCTCGTTTCCCTGCCAGTAGTGGTCTTCCGGGTAGTCCTCCGGCATCCGATTAGGGGCAAGGCTCTGTTCTCCGCCACCGCCTCCAACCACAAAATACCGGACTCCATCGACGCTGTAGGCTTCTGTCGCGTGGTTATGGCCGGTAAATACGGTTATGTCTATCTTATCTGCGTATGACTTCAATAACGAATGCGGATTATGTTCCTCGGGCAGCGGGCCAAAGCCCGATCGCGAGAAGATAGGGTAATGAAGTGTCAGAAACGCGTGGTCCTTCTCGTCCGCTATAGCTTCTTCCAGCCAGCTGGTAAGGTAGTCCATCTGTGTTTCGTAACTCGGGGTCGATTTGTACCAGTCCCCCGGAGCTTCCGGGTCCATAATCCCAGAATCAAGGAAGATAAACCGAGCGTTCTTGTAATCAAACTGGTAAACCCTGTTATCGACGTTAAATCCGTATCGGTTCAGGTATGGGAACATCTCTCTGAACCCGATAATGTTCTCGTCTCCCCAGGTTTCATGGTTGCCGAGCACGGGAAAGAAACGAGCTGATAGGTCTCCGGGACCGCCATCGGGCAGACGAGAGTAGAATCTTAGATCGAAGTCCTGCCAGTACGGGCTTTCCTCCGCACTTTTTCCCTGAACCCCAAAATAAACTATATCTCCGGTATGCAGAACAAAACTCGGTCCGTCCTCGTTATTTTTGACTCCTTCCCTTACTTCGCGTACGACATTGTCGTAGACCCATTCCTGTCCACTTGCCAGTAAACTAACTTGGGCTTTTCCGACCTCTCTGTTCAAGAACACGTCAGGCCAGCCGTCCCGTCCGTAAGTAATAGTCCGGGACTGACCTTCCTTTTCTCCTGGTAATTCGATTCGTTCCAGCTGCAACGTATTAGGGTTATAAAACGCCTCGTACGGTGGTTCTTCCTGGTCTGAATAAGCGTATCGGGTAACTGCGTGAATGACTTCGTCTAGCTTTTCCTTATTATTTTTATCGTAGGGTGCGTAAGCGGGAATCCTGCTATCTCCAAATACCAAAAAAGAATAACTATTTTCCCTTGACTCCGCAGCTCCGGGTACGGGGGCGGGGGAAGCTACTAAGAACATCGTAATCCATACTAGCAAAAGTGTAGCTAGCCACATTGCGTCAAAAAGGTCTCTGAAACCTAACCCTGTCTTACTCTTCGAATAATTAGTCATCTTTACGCTCCTTTAATATTTACACTTAGGACAGTTCGTCGAAAATGTTAATTTAAATTTTACAACCATTAATGATACATTAAAAAATGTTATACCCCAACTAGTTAGTTAAAAACCAGAATACCAGCAGGAATTGATCAGTTTTTATTTGGCCGGGGAGCAATTGGCTAGACTTAGAATATCCAGGTTGGATAACGCGGCGCTAGTCCGTAGTATTTCAAAGCCAATATCAAAAAAGAGGTAGTAACTATGGATGAAAGTTCTGTCGGAAAAGTGGAGACCGAAGAGTTCCACTACGACGAGGACATAGAACTGGAGAGCGGCAAGGAATTCGGCCCGATTGACGTCGCTTACGAGACCTACGGAAACCTGAACAAGAGCAGGAACAACGCAGTCTTAATCTGTCACGCCCTAACCGGAGACGCGCATGCGGCCGGCTGGCACGAAGGTGACGAAAAGCCTGGATGGTGGGATAATATGATTGGACCGGGCAAGGCATTCGATACGGAGAAATACTACGTTATAAGCTCCAATGTCCTGGGTGGCTGCCAGGGAACTACCGGTCCGAACTCTATAAACCCGGAGACAGGTACACACTACGGGCTGGATTTTCCGGTTATAACGGTAAAGGACATGATAACTGTCCAGGGGAAACTGCTCGAGCATCTTGATGTGGACCAGTTATTCGCTGTAGCCGGAGGATCTCTTGGGGGTATGCAGGCGCTCCAGTGGGCTGTAACCTGGCCTGAAAAGGTCAAATTCGTGATTCCCATAGCCACTACCGCCCAGTCGACTCCTCAGCAAATTGCACTCGACGAGGTCAGGCGGAGGGCAATAATGTCCGATCAGAAGTGGAACGAGGGTGATTATTACGGGGACCGTCCCCCGGAAGACGGTCTGAGACTGGCGAGAATGATAGGTCATATAACTTATCTCAGCGATACGTCCATGAAGGAAAAGTTCGGGAGGGATCTCCAGAGCGGCGAGAAATTCAACTTCGACTTCGACGTCGACTTCGAAGTCGAAAACTACCTTCATTACAAGGGAGGATCGTTCGTAGATCGGTTCGACGCTAATTCCTACCTTTACCTGACCAAGGCTGTCGACTATTTTGATCTGACCGACGGGGGAGACCGGTCATTGACGAAAGCTTTCTCCGATGTAGAATCGAAGTTTCTGGTGATATCGATTACCTCAGACTGGCTCTATCCACCCTACCAATCGAAGGAGATCGTCAAAGCTCTCGAGTCCAACGACGTCGAAGTAACTTATTCCGAAATCACTTCAACCTACGGTCACGATGCCTTCTTTCTCGAACCCGGACAGCTGCATCACATGGTAACTAATTTCCTATCTCAGGTTCTTGTAAAAGACGTTATGCAAAAAGACGTTCCCGTAATTCATAAAGATACTTCCATTAAGGAGGCGTCGAAGGCGATTATCGACAGTGAGTTTACTCACATTCCCGTGGTCGAAGACGGAAATAAACTTGCAGGCATTCTCACCGCATGGGACGTGGCAAACGCAGTGGCAAACGACTTAAATTCTCTTTCTCCAATAATGTCGACTGATGTGATAACGGCATATCCGGAGGAGCCTGTTAAACAGGTCACCCACAAGATTAACCAGTACAATATCTCGGCCCTCCCCGTGGTTGACGAAAACAACCAGGCTATTGGCCTGGTAACGAGCGATAGCATCACCCAGCTTATTCAAGGACAGCAGCCAATTCCCGGGACGGAAGAGTAAATAGTTGAGAGCAAGTAAACATTTATTCATTGTTACCAGCTTTCGGCTTTTGATCTTCGTATTTTTCGCTGGAACCCTCCGGCTTTCTAAGCTCCCTCAAACAGTCAACAAATCTAGACTCTCTCTCGGCCCACTTCTCTTTGGATCGTTCAAGCAAGTTCTTCTTCTCTCCAAGTCCGAGATTTCCTGGCCCACCCGGGTGATTCCTTGAAGATATCGACCCTCTTATTTGATCTTCGGAGACCTCTTCTACTTGTGAATCGAGATTATTCTTTACTCTCCTGTAAGCTTCCCTGAACGGTAAACCGTCTTTTACCAGCTCAAACACCCTGTCAGTGGCAAAAACTTCTCCGGAAAAAGCGTCCATTAGTTCCTCCTCGTTGACCCCCAACCCGGATACAAGCGGGGCGAGCACTGCCAGTGAGTCGCCAGTGTCCCCCAGGCCAACGATCAGGGATTTTTTTGTCTCCTGAAGATCGCGGCTGTAGCCTGACCTGAGGCCGTGAAGCAGGGAAAAAAGACTGGAGAGATGGCCCGGAAAACTCGCGGACCTACCCCTAACTAGCTCCAGTACGTCGGGGTTCTTCTTTTGTGGCATTATTGACGAGCCCGTGGTAAACTTCTCTGGAATTTCAAAGAAATTGAACTCCTTGTCGCTAAAACTTATAAGGTCGGAAGCCAACCGCGACAGGTCGAGTTGAACGCTCGCAACGGCGGAAAGAAGGTTGAATTCAAACTTCCCCCGGCTATTCATTACGTATATCGCGTTATTCTGGACCCTACTGAACCCCAGAGTTTCTGCCGTTAACTCGCGATCCAGGTTTACCGGGATCCCGTAACCGGCCCCCGCTCCGAGAGGTGACTGGTCGATAAGTTCCAGGTTTGCTTCTAATAGGGTGAGGTCATCGAGCAACGCTTCGGCGTATGAGCCAGCCCAGAGACCGACGGAAGACGGCATTGCCTTTCGATAGTGGGTAAAGCCTACCATGGGCGTGTCGGATTGAGAGGAACCAAAGTACAGTAAGGATTCGACCAGGCTCAACAACTCCCGAACGATTCTGAAGAGTTCCGCCTTAGTAAAAAGTCTGATGTCTACGAGGACCTGATCGTTCCTCGATCTCGCCGTGTGAAGCTTCTTCCCCAGTTCTCCGAGAGCATCGGTAATCTCGTTTTCCACCTTAGAGTGAATATCTTCGTCCCCGGCATCGAGAGAAATATCTTTTTCAAGCAGTTTCCTCAACCCGTTTCGCAGTTTTTTAGCTTCCGGCGAGGTGACCAGGTCCAGCTTCTCAAGAGCGTGAACGTGTGCAATCGATCCGTAAATATCGTACTCGGCGAGGCACTGATCGTAACCGACGTCAGCGCCCGCCGTAAAGTTTTCGACCAACTTCTCGATTCCAGTCTTTTCACCTTCTTCACCAGTCTTCCACGTCTTCATATCCGAACCTCAGGTCTATTTTTCACGGTTGAACCCCACCTTCGTCGGAAGACTCCAAATATCTATGAAACCTTCGGAAGAAGATTGATCGAAAGTGCTCGCCTCGTCGTAAGTCGCAAGCGAGTGGCTGTAGAGACCGTTTTCGGAAGATCGGCCCACTACAGTTGCCTTACCTTTGAACAATTTCAGTCTGACTTCCCCCTGTATCTTTTCGTTGACTTTTTCTATGTAAGCTTCAAGGTCCTTCACGAGAGGGTCAAACGCTAAACCCTGATAGACCATTTCAGCCCATTTCTGGTCTACAAGAGGTTTAAAGCTGTTCTCGTGTCTCGTCGAGCAGTATTTCTCAAGTTCTTTATGGGCCTTTAATATCACCGACGCAGCTGGGGTTTCGTAGATTTCTCTTGATTTAAGGCCGACGATTCTGTCC
>JAGXLB010000150.1 GCA_018334915.1 Candidatus Bipolaricaulota bacterium | reverse complement strand
ACTCGACCTTCGCTGGGCATGCTCATCGCCAACGGCAGAGAATATATCTACTCCGGCCACTGGTGGTTGACCGTATTTCCGGGACTTTGCCTTTTGATAGTCATCATGGGGGTAAATCTGCTGGGTGATTGGCTAAGGGACGAATTGAACCCAAAAAGATCGACTGTACAAACGTAACGGAAATTAGCCCTGATATATTACTTAGCTTCCTGGGCGCCATCGAGAGGGAATTATCCCGTCTTTATCTTTCCTTCGAAGCTACTAAAATGTGCTTGAAGCCAGCTTTCAGTTACATAGAACTGATTTCCAACCTTATAACACTCGATCTCCCTCTCCTTTAGGAGCCTTTTCACATCTTCTTCAGATATTGATAGTTTCTCTGCCAGTTTTTGTGGCCTAAGAACCCCCATCTGATGGCCCCTAGGCTAATTGGCAGGAATCCGGTCCGAATGGAGTATTTGGTGCGTTTGATGGACCAGGCGATATACGGTAATACCGCGGCAAGGGCTTCTCTGGACATGGCTCTGCACGATCTTTTTGGCACTCTCAGAAGTGAACCCCTGAGGAAAACGCTCGGGGGGCGCGCGGAAAGCAAAGGTGGAGACTGACTACACGGTGACCATAGAGGAACCTGAGATCATGGCCAGAAATGCAAAAGCTTTGGTAGAAAAAAGGGTTTAAAGTAATAAAGGTAAAGGTACGGTCCGATCCGGAAATAGACGTGATTGGGTTATCAAGATAAGGAGACCGTTGGCAGAAAGGTAGAATTGCGTATAGACGCCAACCAGGGATGAACACGACAGGAGGCGGTCTACGCCTTGCATGAGATGGAAGACCTCGATATTCAGTTCGCAGAGCAGTCCATCAAGGCCGGGGATGTAGATGGTTTCAAGTTCTTCAGGAGTAAAATCGACGTCCCTGTAATGGCCAATGAGACAGTACATAGTCCGGAAGAGGCCATCAAAGTTATCAAGAAAAAAGCGGCTGACTACATCAATATCAAATTGATGAAAGCTGGGGGGTTCTGAAAAGCAAAGAGAA
The DNA here is from genome assembly GCA_018334915.1 of Candidatus Bipolaricaulota bacterium. GTDB lineage: Bacteria > Bipolaricaulota > Bipolaricaulia > M55B111 > M55B111 > JAGXLP01. Next base: position 5,098 of record JAGXLB010000150.1, on the reverse strand, counting down.
TAGCCGTCGCGGCGGAAACAGCTAACGTCAAATGTATGATCGGTGGTATGCTGGGAACCAATATCCTGGGTACTGCAGCAACGCACATGGCCGTAACCACGGAAAACATCGCGTTCCGAGATCTGAATATGGGAACATCCATAAAACTCCAATCATCAAGAAAGGCGGAGCAAAGTTGAAAAAAATATCAGGGTTCTCTCTGATGCCCTCGGATTGGGTATAGAAGAGGTTGATGAGGGCTTGCTTGGTGACCCCCTTAACGTTTATCCTTAATTATATCAGGGTAAAGGGTTGTCTAAGTATGGCGGGCCTTATTCGAGGAGGGTGGTGCTGAAATAGCCAGTTAAAGCTTTCCAGTTGAGTAATCCAGGTTGACGGTATTAATGCAGATTTTGTTTCCTGGTTTTTCTCTAATACTGGGCGTGATAACTTAAGTTATCACGCCCAGTAAGATGAGGTCCGAAAGGCTGAGATAGTAGTAAGTGGGGAGGAAAATTCAACCGTGGGCAGCAAGCCAAAGATAGCCTTGACTTGCTCTTTTGATGAGAGTACGGGGACCTACAAAATTCACAGGGATTACGTAGAGGCAGTGGCTGCCAGCGGCGGACGACCGTACGTATTACCCGCTCTATCCGGTAGCGGTGTCACCCCCGGGAAGGTGCTTGAGGAAGTTGATGGGCTGCTTTTCTCCGGCGGGACGGACCTCGACCCCCGCTGGTTTGACCAGGAGCCCAGATACGAATTCTATAATATAGTTCCGGAACGGGATTCTCTAGAAGTAGAACTGGCCAAAAAGGCTCGGGAAGTGAACCTCCCGGTTCTGGGCCTTTGCAGGGGTATACAGGTTATCAATATCGCGGCCGGCGGAAGTATCTATCAAGATATAGATGGACAAGTAAAAAAATGTCTTAACCATAGTCAGAACGCCCCGCGCTGGTACCCCACTCACCGAATAGACGTACGCCCAGGTACCATGTTGGAGGAGATCCTAGAAGTAAGGAAGTTGCGTGTAAACAGCTTTCACCACCAGGCCATCCAGAAGGTAGCAAACGAATTTCGTACCTCAGCCACTTCAGACGATGGGATTATTGAAGGGCTGGAGCCGGAAAACGGCGGAGTTCAACTTGGAGTTCAGTGGCATCCTGAAAGGATGTGGAGAAAGTACCCCGTTCATAAGAACTTGTTCGATTGGTTGGTAAAGAAAGCTAAAAAATAACGCCCCATGGCCTGGCCTTTAAGGTGACACTTCAGATTGGGGGCGTTTTTTTGTTTGTCAGGTCCCAGATACAGCCTCAGTTTCTTTGTTAAAGTGAAGGCAGGGGATCCGTCTTCTTTTCTCTACTCGTTTACCTCTTTAAATCCCTTTATATATGGTGTTCCCCCTCCATCGTTACTTAACTGAGAATATTACTTAGGATTATATCCTTATTATCCAAATCTTCAAAATAAGCTGGTGAAGGCAGGGTAATCATGGTGTGAAGACCCGGCGAAGCTTCCACGATTTTTGGTATACAGTTCACAGCCACAGCGGGTGTAGCTACGTCTCCATGGGTTCCCCCTGACAGAGTAAGCTCCATTTCCGGAGATCCTTCGATCTTGATGTAGTCTCGCGGTTCCTCAGCGTCAAGGTACATCCTAAGATCAAGGGTTATCAGTGCCTCACCTTTATACCTACCGATGCTCACCTGCTTGATACCGATTACCTGTCCAGGGTCAGCGTGGAAAAAGTCAGTGGTCTTGCCTTCCTCTGCAATCACGGGTTCAATAGTTTCAGTAATTTCCTCCAGCTCCAGGCCCATCCCACCACCAACTATAGCAACCGACTCCGCAAGACCAACGTGACCACCTTCTTCAGCTATTTCAGTTTGGAAATCCTCTTGATCTAACCCTACACCGATCTTGCTCTGTAATGGTTTCCTTCTTACCGAAGCATCCTGGATCCTTTGAACGAAAACGGACTGCACTTCCTGCATGGGGCCGGAGACAACTGTGGGCAAATAATCCATTATAAAGCCTGGGTTTATCCCAGTTCCCAGAACGGACACTCCTTCTTTCTCAGCCATTTCGTCCAGGTCACGGGAGAGATCGGGGTTTCGCAAATACGGATAAGATAGCTCTTCTGTAGTAGAAATGACGCTTGCACCGGCCTTAATGCATTGTTCAAGTTGGGGATAAATATCCGGGACGTGAGATCCAGTTGAATGCAGTACCAAATCGGGCTCCTTGGAAAAAACTTCTTGAGGATCTTCTAGAACTTTCACGCCCAGTTCTTCCTCAATACCTAGGTACCCGGATAAATTTAATCCAACTTTTTCCGGATCGATGTCGGTGGCTCCGATTATCTCAATACCTTCCTTTTCTGTCAAAAGTTTAGCAATTCTGGTACCGATTTCACCGAGACCAAATTGCAATACGGAAATTGGCATCTTTGTTACACCTCGACTTGTTAATGAGAATCATCTCAATAATCTTCTGCTCCAGGCCCATATGAAAAGCTGCAGAATCTATCCTCTCAATTCCCCACAAAAGCCTTACCCAATCAATCTGGGGCTGGTATAGACGCAACGAGGGTCCAATTTACTGATAAATAGAACTCTTGGCTTAACATATAAACCCGCTAAACGATTATAAAACTAACAGGACAAACTCTAATCTGCAAGAGACCGTAAATGGGCTACGCCAAGAATTTTTCCTCTAGCCACGTAAATTATCATTCTAACAAAGAAATCAAGGCTCAATTCTACGCCTAAATCCGTGACACTAATGTAATTTACACTGGTTTTATATAGGCGCAACATTAGCTATAGGCCACATACCACGCCCTTGCCTGGTTGTGGTGGTAAAGCTGGCCCTAAAGCTGCGAATGAATCACTCTATCGAAGGAAACCGGGGAGAACTTCATGTTTTGTTAGATCTCCGAAACTTTCCTTAGACCGGATTACTGCAAACTTGTTGTGCTTTACTAATAACTCCAAGGGTCGAGGACGAGAATTGTAATTTGAAGACATTTCGTAACCATAAGCCCCTACATCCATGACTGCAAGATAGTCACCCTCACCCAAAGTCTGAGGCAGTAGCCGGTTTTTCCCCAAAAAATCACCTGATTCACACACGGGACCTACTACATCTGACCGGGCTTTCTTCTCACAAGAATTTCTAACAGGAATTATTTCATGATGAGCATTGTAAAGAGACGGACGGACGAAGTCGTTCATCCCCGCATCAACAATCGTAAATCTATTTCCAGAACTTTCTTTTGTCCTGATCACTCTGGTAATAAGCATACCTGCTCCACCTACTAAGGACCGGCCAGGCTCAATTATGATTTTTAACTTGCTATCTATTGACTCCAATATAGAATTTACAAACTCTGTCCTCTGGGGTACATTTTGCTCTTTACCGTACGGTATTCCAAAACCCCCACCCATATCAACAAATTCCAAGCTAATTCCCTCTGTAGCGAGGTTGCATATAAAATCCTGAATAAACTTAGCTGATCTGACAAATGGTTCAAGACTAGTTATCTGAGAACCTATGTGGGTATGAACCCCTTTTGCCTCCAACCAAGTATTGTCCCTTATAAACCGGTAAGCCATTAAAGTTTTCTCCTTACTAACCCCAAATTTGCTTTCCTTCAACCCCGTAGCAATGTAAGGATCTGTACCCGGATCAATACCCGGATTAATTCTCATTGAAACGGGAGCGACCTTTCCAATTCTCTTACCTATTTTAGCAATTAACTTTAACTCAGGTATCGACTCCACATTAAACGCAAGAATATTTTTTTTCAATCCTTTTTTGATTTCTTCAAAGGTCTTACCAACTCCGGCAAACACTATATTCTCAGGGTCTATGCCTGACTGTAGGGCCCTGTAAAGTTCGCCTCTGGAGACTACATCAGCTCCCCCGCCCAGATCGGCAAAGGTTTTAACTATGGCCTTATTGCTGTTTGCTTTCAATGCGTAATGAATCGCATGGGGTCTTTCGCCAAAGGCTCCATCAAAAGATGTAAAATTCCTTTTCATTAATGCCAAACTATAGATGTAGAGTGGTGTGCTGTGCTCTCTTAACATCTGAGAAACGGGGACCCGGTCACAATAGAGAACACCGTTGCTGTTGTATCCAAAGAAAGACCTACTAATATTATCCTCCTTTAAGAGTTGGCACTAGCTTCCTAGCCTGATTGTAATTATACATAGCTTTTACCGTTTTAGCATAAATGTCAGCATTTTGCCGATTCCAAAGACACCACTTTTGACCCTTCACGGTTGAACGACCACTCTTAGTCTATTGACCTTGTCTCGTCTTTCCAAATGCTTCCCGAGCATTGTGCAGACAATTAGGCCCGAATATTGGCCAAGACTTTGGAGGAGGAGATTGGCAATTGTAGAATTGATTTTGATGGAGAAACATATCGCTGTCACTTGAACTAAAACATACTCTATCATTCTAGCTCCCCTGTACTTCCACAATCCGGACATCGCCATTTTGCGCCGTCCATAATATCTATCTTTTCTTCCGTGAAGGTGACCAGCCCTTGTAAATCACTATATCAGAACCACAATTCGGGCACTCGTCGATATCGGTTTGCTTTTTGTTCACGAAAGCAATTCCAGCGTATCCAAAGAGTGATAAATCGCTTCGCTATACATAGGTCCGGGGTAAATACCCTCTTCCTTCAGGGCGAACCTAACGGTCCCAAGATCCAAGGTTACGGTTTCCACGAACTCGGCCAAGGCAAACTCCCCGTCCTTTAACTGGTACGTTAGAAAATAAAAGCGTAAAGGGAATTTGATTACAGGGAGCTAAGTAGTTACCAGGGAGCTAAGTAGTTACCGGAAGTCAGTATTTTGTTGTTTCAAGGCTTTTGGTTTCACCACCTCTGATACCCGATAAATCTTGTCAATTACCCCCAATCTCCCACCCGCCCAAACAAGTGAATAAGTTTAATAAATACTTGCAATTCCCTCCCTTCCAACTTATCCTCGATTAGTTCGTGAATAAGTTGAAAGAAGATACCATATTACAACTTATCCTCAAATGGGGGCAAAAATGGGTAAAAAGCAGATTCCGGTGGTTTTGACCGAAAGTGAGCAAC
>JAGXLB010000149.1 GCA_018334915.1 Candidatus Bipolaricaulota bacterium | reverse complement strand
CCTCCTGTTGCTTTCCACCTTAGCTTGTGCTAACGCAGTTACAGTTAGTTTTCGGGTCGGAGAACGTATACCCGGAGAGGATTCGAACCTCTCAAGTCAGTCGCCCTCACGGGCGCACCAAGCCCCGCACCTTGGTGCGGGGTAATTGACTCCCTTCCTTACGTGCTCCAAGATAAGATTTTGTCTTGTTCCAGGTTTCGGTGTGGATAAGGACTTTGTATGGCTTAATGGAGCCCAACTCCTTTTTTAAGGATAGTTTGGAGTCTAATTTAACCGGGATATTAAAAGAACGCAACTGCCGGACAAATACAGCTCGATACGACGAGTGTGATGCGTTGACAGTTTCGACCCATGCCGCCCGCTACTAGTAAGTCTGGAAAATGCAAAAATGGATCCTGGAAAATATTATCTTATTGACTGTTATAGCCGTATCAACTTAACAGAGAGAATGAATCGTAATTTTAAAGAGTCTTGAATAGGATTTAATCTCCAACGTGAGGGTGGGCAAAGTTTGACCATTTCTTCCAGGTATTTGTATAATCAAACGCTCTGAAAACTAAAATAAAAATGGTGCCTTATAGAAGAAACTTTAAGGGGGGCTAAACATGAACCGTCGGTTTTTCGAAGTCTTATGTGTATTACTCTCTTTGCTGATTCTGGTAGGTTTCTTTGGCGTCTCTGAAGAAGAAATATATTTGGATTTCTCCGGATATCCGGGCGGTCCGGCTAAATCATCAGGTATAACCAGCTGGTCCAGCTCCGGGAGTGACAAAAACCCCTACTACGAAAGTAGTCTCAGGTTACTCTATGAAAGCTCCAGGCTAACTGCAGAGTTCTACTTGGAGTCGAAGCCTGACAATGCTGCATTGGTAGTCAACCATCTATCCTCAAAAGCCAGTAGTTGTAAGGGTGATGGTTACTCTCCGGTGACTATATCCATAAATCGTCACGTAGTCGTGTCAAATTACGACGTGGCGGAAAATCATGGAGGTAGTCACGGATATCAAACTGATCGGTGGGAGGTGAGTGACAAACTAAAAGAAGGATACAACAGAATTAAGTGGAAAGCGGAGGATATTTGCACGCATTACTGGTTAAAAAGGTTTAGTATACAGCCCTATGAATCTAAAAGTGAAGGGAAAGATTTATGGGCCGATGATTTTGAAAGCTACAAAACTTCTTCCTGGCCGGATAACTGGTATCGAAGTGGGAATGCCGATTCACCTCAAAATAAAGTAGTTGGCGGTTATAGCTCTTCTGGTTCAAAGTCGCTCAAACTTAAGGGCGTCCCCGGTAGTTGCTGGGAGTCGCTCGCCTTCCATAAATTGGGGGTTTCCACCCAGCAGTCATTTACTGTCAGCCTGGACGTTAAGACCACCAGGCAAGGTCAGGAAGGATGTCATGGTCAAAGGGGAGGTGTTCAAATCGCAACCGGGCCGGACTGGACCAAGGACTCAAGAGGTTTAATAAGCTTTAGAACTGACGGCAGCCTCCCGGGCGACTTAGGAAATTACGAAGTAGGTGAATGGATAGAGGTAAAGATTGAGTACAGTCGTTTGGGTCAGGAAAAAGTGAAGCTTACTTACTGGATAGATGGAAGCCGGCGGGGATCAAAAATCGTCGAAGCAAAGGGTTTCGAGGACGAACTATCCTACCTGGGCATCAAGAGTGGAGATTTTACTATTTATTATGATGACGTAGAGGTTCGAACCAAGAAACGGAAAGAATTGAGGGCGTCTCTGGTCCAGGGATCATTTAGGATATTAAATAAAAGGCCGGAATATTCTTTAGGCGATTCTGTTAAAGCCCAGGTAGCAGTAAAAAATACGGGCAGCAAAAGGACCTCCTTCTTCGTGGGATATTCAGCCAGAGATAAGTACGGATCAACCCACTCTAATAGAGGCCAAACCGGTAAAATGGTTGACCTCTCAGCGGGGGAAAAGAGGACTGTCAATTTGAGCTGGACTGTTACCCAAAAAGCACCCCCTGGAAAGTATGATTTGATTGCGGCGGTATGGCCCGATTACCCTGAAAAGAGTCGGGAACCTTTCGAAAGGACAGGGTGGAAAGAAGACGTGATTGAGGTCTCACAGAAGATCGGCGAAGCGGTTCCTGAAAGGTTAAGGGAGAAAATCAATGAGTTTCGACGGAGTGCTGATCAGGCCGTTACTATAAGCTCATCTCTTGTAAATTACAAAGGTAGTAAATATCAAGTGGTAGGATATTTTGGCGAAGAAGCATTTGACTGGAATGGGATTCGAAGAACCGATTCGGCCTTCGATTACGTCCTTACTTCCAGAGAAAACTGGAAACAATTCAATACGGAAAAGCTACTTGTATTCAAAGTACAGGGCGGGGACTTCCTTCTCGTTCCAGGAACAAAACCCGATGTCATAAAATCAGTTTTATCCCTGAAGGCCAGAGGAGCGATGCCTTTCCTTCCAGATCTACCTCACTACGATATTTTCGTAGAGCCGGAGTATAATGACGCGTACCAGCCTACAGAGAGGGAACTGGAAAACATAAATGAAATACTGGATGGTTGGGTGTTTATCACTCAACAAATCAAAAAATCCTGGATACAGTCAGACTACGATAAGTATTTGGTGGCAGTGAGGCAGATGGTAAACCAGGGAGATATCGACATGCTACCTGATCCTATTAGAAATGATATTAAGGGTGCTAGGGATATTTCCGAGGCGGTGAATATAGCTAATTCGGCTATTAAAACGCTGGATAACGAAACGGCCGTAAAATCTTTAGAAGCATTCGTAAAAAACTTGCGAGAGTTTCAAGGCGCTGTAGAGACTGCAGGCAAGCTAGGGGGTATTCTGGATGTCATCCTCGAGTTTAGCCAGTATCAAGTCTACGCGGACCGAAAGGTAGAAGTGTTCGGAAACCTACTTAAAATAACCAAGAGAAACAGTAAATACAGCCTTGACCTGCCTTTACGAAAAGCGATCAAGACTGTAGTGGCTGAAAACAATTCCTTACAGGAAAAATTCATGAACAAGCTCGTTGAGTTTGTGGAAACCGAAGTTGCCGAGGGAACTCTCGAGCTGGCTGAAACGTCCTCAAAAGAGTTGCTGAAAAAATTTGGCACTCATCTTACCACAAAAGTTGCTGCCCAGGTAGGGTCTCAAACAGCCTCTGCCCTGACTACCATAGCCGGCAGTGCCGCAAGCGGAATAATGGCAGGGCTTACCGTCAGTAATTATCTATATAACATGGACGGAATGTACGAGGCTGGTTTAAAAGCTCGTTACGCTCACAAGGCGTCCCAGCAGTTTGATTATTTAGCTGATCGAATTAGGAGACGGCGGGCGGGAGAGTACAGATTTGAGGTACTCTCAGAATACCGAACCATGGACTCTTGCCGGTTATATGCAATTTCGGTTTTCTGGCAGGCAAATGCAGAGCTCCTAAATTCCACCTGGGTGGATGAAGCAAAAGAGGAAATAGATTCCCTGATAGGGGCTAAGAATCATATATCCGTTGCCAGAGAAATCTATCATAGATCCCAGCGGGGGGCATTGAAGTCTGTACAAGAACTATACTACCCAGTGGGTCTTGATCTGGCTTTAGAAAACTATTCTTCCAATAAATAGGCTGTCTAGATCCTGTGATTTGTTGATTCCAAGTTTGGCTTTAATGTAAATGAGCCTTAAATGGGCTTTAAAATAACCCTGGGCTGAAAAAAATACCCGATAAGTTCCCACGGGGGTTGATTAATACTAACGCTCTTGAAAATCTAAAAGCGGTATCAGTTTCCCTGGAACCGAGAGAGATAGCTTTGATCGAACTTAGTGGCTGATCTTTAAAAACCCGTTTCAAGAATTAAGAACGCTCCAGTACTATGAGAATGAAATATGACTTTTACCTTAACTTTTTCGGAGGCTCATGGTAATCGCCGGCCGTGTTCATCCGGGAGTTGGTTCCTGCTTACGATTTTAGTACCACTATTTACTAATCTTTAGTTAAATTTCTCTAATTCAGAATATCAGTTAGTTTGGTTAGTTCTTTAATTTACTCTATAATCCTGGTGGTTGAAGAATGGAATTTCGTTAAACTACAAACACTTGGATTTTGGTTAAATAATAAGATCATGGTTGTATTGTTAAGAGGTTGGGGGTTTTACCCAGTTTGAGAACGAGTTATGCTGAAGATACCTATTATTTTTGATTTCAAGTTTAGATGGAGATTTTCACGTATTGACCACAAACAAAAATCGTGGTTCAATAATATATCAACTTTTCTCAACGGTAGGGCTCAAATTCTGTTATTATACGCTAGTTTCGAGCTAAACAGAAAGGAGGGATAAAAATAGCAGGTAAAAATTTTATAGTTTTCCTTTAAATCTCTAGTTAGACCATTTTGGCAAATTTAAAGCCAATTAATTAATTTAAGGAGGCTGCTATTATGCGCAAATACTCGGTTTTGGTAGTGATATTGATTAGTCTGCTTTTTAGCTTTTCAACCTGCCTAATTGCGGCAGAAACTACTTCCAATAACATTCAAATAATCCTAGATTCCTCGGCAAGCATGGCAGAACCAGTTAACGGCGTGGTGAAGATCAATGCCGCGAGGAATGCTGTAAAAGATGTTCTGGACATGATGCCAAAGTCTTTCAACGTAAGCTTCCGACTCTACAGCCACAGGTACACTCAACAGCAAAAGCAAAAATCATGCACTGATACAGAGGTAATTTTACCATTCCAAAAGTTTAGTGAAGGTATGAAGTCTACTATTAAGGACAAATTATCCCAGGTAAAGCCAAAAGGGCTAACCCCTATTGCTTACACGTTGAAACAGGCGGTAAAAGACTTTGAAGGGATGAGTGGTGAAAATACTATTATTTTGGTAAGTGACGGAGAAGAAACCTGTGGTGGCAACCCATTTGCCGTTGCTAATAACATCAGCGCTTTAGATATTGGAGTGAAAGTATATGTAATTGGGTTCGACGTAGAATCTAAACAACAACTCCAGGGCATAGCACAAAGATCGGGGGGACGATATTACGACGCTGACAATGCTGAGGAGCTAAGCACAGTTCTTAAAGAGGCTGTACAGGAGGCTGCTAAACCTCCCCAAACACAGGCTTCTTTGCCATTTTCCGATGATTTTGAGGGAGGAATGTCTTCGGCCTGGCGTACAGAACCAGTAGGTCAATTAATATTAGGAGCTGAAAAAGGCGAACTAACAATTAAAGGTGAGTTGGTCGAAGACAGATTGTTGAAAGCTTTCGTTGGAAACTCTGACTGGACTGACTATGTGCTTTCGGTTGATATTAGATATGACCCGGGTTCATATTATTCCAGTGGAACTTCTTATCCTTGGGATAGGGATAATCGAGTGGCTTTATTCGTACGAGCTCAAAATCAAAACAATATGGTTGGCTTCTTCATTCAACCTGGCGGAAAGGCTGGTTTTCGGATCAAAGAATATGGAATTTGGGGGGATATGGAGTCCTCTGGGAGTATTCCAGAAAAAAAATCTTTCAACGTAGTTCTTTCGATTAAAGGTAATAAATACCAGGCGATGGTAGATGATCAAAAGGTAGCGTCACTTGAATATTCAAAGTTAGAAAGTGGTTTTGTGGGACTCCAGGTTGCTGTGGATAAAGAATTAAAGGCATATTTCGACAACTTTAAAGTTACCCCCATAAAAGACTAGATTATCCAGGCTGGAGAATATACGGAGTAATGTCCATTTTCGTTATTCATACCGGATAGAAGTTTGGCTTTACACACAATTATTGAAAAAGCCAAAATTCGCTCCAAGATATAATCAGCCCTGACTCTAAGCGGGTTTGGGCTGATTATTTTCTAAACAATCGTTTACCCCAGTTCCCAGAGATCTACCTTCTCCCGGTCCGAAGGACACTGTAGATGGGGCTCTGTGATTAGAATAGAAGAAGAAGCGAGTGGAAAGGACCCAGGCTTACGGTTTTCGTACCACCTTAGCCTCTAATCTATTATAAAAACTATACTTCCTATTAACATTCCGATTTCACCAAATTTGGATAGATTCTTCTTTTACTCTATAATCCCAATTGCGACAGTCAAGAACCCCGCCCCAAGGAACGGGGCTTGTAGAAAAGCAGTCTCAACTAATATTTTTGGTCTTTTACAAAAGAAGACCCAGCA
>JAGXLB010000148.1 GCA_018334915.1 Candidatus Bipolaricaulota bacterium | reverse complement strand
TTGATGCTGGATGAACCTTCCCTGGGTTTAATGCCTACCTTTGTAAACAAGGTCTTCGACACACTTGCTCATATACATAGCGAAGGAACCACGGTTCTTCTCGTAGAGCAAAACGTCAAAAAAGCTCTGGAGAGTTCCGATAGAGGATACGTCTTACAAAATGGAGAGATAATAAATAAGGGTGACGCGAAGGAACTCCTCGAGACCGACATGGTTCGAGAGGCCTACCTGGGGCTTTAAAGCGAGAAGTTCGTCCCTTCTGCTTTCTTAACCCGGTTGGAATTTCTATCCCCAGTTTACTTATCTAAACTAGTGATCCTGTTGGAGACTCTGTTTCGCTAGGAGATATTTAACCCGTTAGTTACAGCCCAAATTCGACCATCCAATGCTCAATTAACCATAAAGAATCTAGAAGAATTTGCACTGCCTGAACAATAAGTGTACTCTAAATTGGTATCAACTAATCAGGCGTTCATTCTTTTAGTTAAGGAGGTAGAAATGAGCGTTAAGCAGCAAGCAACAAAGCATATCGAACTGTTAAGTGACGATTTGCATAATTTAGCTTCAAGGATACATAATAATCCGGAACTTGGATCGGAAGAGCACAAAGCAGTTGAGCAAATTAATTCTTTTCTGAAAGACTCGCAATTTGAATTTGGATGCGGTATTGATGGAATGGAAACTGCCTTTCAGGCTACACACTATCAACGTTCTCCGGGTCCAACGGTAGCCTTGTTGGCCGAATACGATGCATTACCCAGTTTAGGCCATGCATGTGGTCACAATCTGATCGCTGCTGCCTCCGTGGGTGCAGCAATAGGTGTTGGAAAGATAAAAGAAAATCTTCCCGGAAAATTGGTTTTACTTGGAACGCCAGGAGAGGAAAATATTGGTGGGAAGATCAACATGGTCACTGAGGGTGTATTTGACGAGATTGATGCCGCAATGATGTTCCATCCAAGCGATCAAAATGTGGTGGGTAAAAGCAGTTTATCCTGCTCTTCCCTTGAAATCATCTTTCACGGAGCGTCCGCTCATGCCTCGGGGAGTCCTGAAGAGGGTATTAACGCTTTAGATGCAACCATTCAGACTTTCAACAGCCTTAATGCTTTGCGGCAGCATATTGAAGACGATTCAAGAATTCATGGAATCATTACCAATGGGGGCGAGAAACCCAATATAGTACCCGAATTGGCTAGTTGCGAATTTAATATTCGTGCTCCAGAAGATGAGTATAAAGATGATCTGGTCGAAAAGTTGAAAAAGTGTGCAAAAGGAGCAGCTCTTGCTACTGGTTGTGAGGTAGAATTCAACCAGCCTGAACCCTCCTACAAAGCCATGCGGCCAAACGAACCATTGGTCAAGGCTTTTAAAAAAAATGGAGAAAGTCTAGGGTTGGAATTTCAACAGGCGGAAGGTGGTGCCGGGTCGACGGATATGGGAGACGTTAGCCAAACCATTCCCGCTATCCACCCTTACCTTTCAATTGTACCGGAGGGCACGAGCGCACATACCTCTGAATTTAGAGATGCTGCTGATTCAAAAAAGGGCAAAGAAGTCATGATAACGGCAGCCAAAATACTGGCAATGACGGCAATAGACGTGTTGACCAAGGGCTCACTTAACACAGAGATGAAAGAATATTTTGCTGAAACTGCACCTTAAAATGCTAATTAAGGTATTGTTTTTGCTCCAGTGTAATCGCGATATGAAGACTAAAGTCATTGGAGATTAAAACACAAAAGTATCTTATTTGCTATACTGCGTTGGTCTTCTTTGGACGTGAAAAATAAAGCTATGAGAAATCAAGTTGGAGAGTTGAACAAGCTAAGCCACTTTTATATACTAACTCCATCATGGGTCTTTTAAACTACGTGGCTAGAAGGGTTCTATTCACTATACCGCTTTTAATAGTAATATCAATCTTCGTGTTTTCCCTGATCCACCTCGCCCCAGGCGACCCTGTGTCTTTATTAGTTAACCCACGCTTAGGTGAGGAAGCAAGAGAACAAAAGCGAAAGGAGCTAGGCTTAGACAAACCATTGCCCATCCAGTATCTTCAATTCATGAAGGATCTGATTACTGGACGACTTGGGAAGTCGTATTATGCTGAGAAGAAAATTTCAGCAATGTTGGCAGCTCGGCTTCCAAACACGCTTGCTCTTACCGGCTTGGGATTGGCATTCTCTTACGTAATAGCTATCCCCGCCGGTGTAGTTGCCGCTTTGAACCGAGGAAAATTTCTAGATTACGCCTCAATGAGCGTAGCGCTTATTGGACTAGCTATGCCTCAATTTTGGTTAGGATTAATACTCATGCTAGTGTTCTCGGTTCATTTTGACCTATTACCAGTGGCCGGGGTTGGTAGCTTTCAGCATTTAATTCTACCTTCTATTACCCTTGGAGCCTATGGTGCAGCTCTCACTGCTCGTATAACACGATCCAGTATGTTGGAGGTTTTACATAAAGATTACATTCGAACAGCAAGAGCTAAGGGGCTGAGGGAAAGAATCGTATGTTATAAACACGCTTTGCGCAATGCTTTGATCCCCATTATATCCCTTCTAGGTATGCGCATAGGATGGTTGGTTGGTGGAGCGGTTATGGTGGAAGTCGTGTTTACTCGACCTGGAATCGGGCGCTTGATGGTTAATTCCATCCACCGAAGGGATTACCTGGTAGTTCAAATTATTATTCTAATGCTAGCCATCTCCGTGATCCTGGGCAACTTACTAGCTGATATCTTGAATTCCTTAACTGATCCACAAATCCGTTATAATTGATGTCTTTCTATCGAAGCCTGCTAAAAAATAGACAGATCATGATCGGAGGGGGAATTGTCGCGGTTTTGACCGCCGCCGCTATTTTTGCTCCCTATATTGCCACTCATTCTTATTGGCAACAAAACTATATGGATGCTCTCCAACCCCCAAGTACCGCACACTTTTTGGGAACTGATAATTATGGGAGGGATATATTTAGCAGGGTTGTTTACGGCGCACGAACCTCACTTTTAACTGCGGCGGGTATCGCGGCGGTTGCAGGTTTTGTGGGAGTATTTCTGGGAACACTGGGGGGTTATTTTGGGGGTTGGACTGACAGATTTATCCAGGGCCTAATCGACATTGCCTGGACATTCCCCACCCTCCTACTGGCTATTGCCCTAGTAGTAATTTTACAGCCTGGCCAGATGAGCATCATAATAGCAATCTCTGCCGGCTGGTGGGCTCAGTATGCCCGGGTCATGAGAGGAGAAGTCTACAAAACTCGAGAAGAAGATTACGTCGAAGCTGCAAAAGCAGCTGGAGCGGGCAACGTACATATTCTTCGCAAAGTAATTTTACCCAATGCCGTCCCTTCGGTAATTGTTTTAATAACTACCACCATGGGTCGAGCAATTATTTTGGAAGCCATGTTGAGTTTCTTGGGCATAGGTGTCCAGCCCCCTACTCCTAGCTGGGGCGCTATACTATCTAACGCTAGAGATTTCATCTCTACTGCTTACTGGTATATTACTTATCCTGGGATTGTATTATCGGTTACCGTCTTAGGATTCAATTTGTTGGGAGATGGCTTGCGTGACGTACTGGATCCTTATTTGAAGAATCAATAGATTATGACTGCCCTCTCAGTTTTCACATTATTCTTAAGTCTTCTTCCCAAAGTTAATAAAAAGTAGCAAGCCCGAGGCGACTATTAATTTAATTCTACTTCGATAAGAAAAAATCCCCGCAGTTTGTTGCGGGGATTTTAAGAGAACTCTGCTAAAGCTAGACGGTAAAGCTACCAGACATCCTAACTAAATTAGCAAAGAGTATCACTCAACCTGTCATGCAAACCCTCACTATAGAAGAGGGTAACCCTAGTCAGAATATTTCTCCTTGTTATCCTGGTATACCTCCTTACTGTAAGCGTCGTGCAGAAGCGGGATTGCATAGTGGCCATCCTTACGGTAACCCGAGAATTTCTTCTCGTTCATGATAATCAAACCCGTGGGCCGAAGTAGCGCATTTATAGATGCGTTTTCATAGACGTAGTTTACAAGGGTGTTGGACTTTTCTTTGAATTCTTGGAAAGTTTTGGCACTCTTAGCATCCTTGATCAGCTCTCTTACTTTAGGTGTATCAAATTGGGCCATATTTGGATATCTTTCGTAGTCCGGGTTAAACCACCAGTAGTAAAGATCATAATAGGGCCAAGCATGGTCCCATACCACTGCGTCATGTTCCCGCTGTTTTATCAAATTGAGAGCAGTTGCCTCGTCGTGAGTCCTTACGTTCGCTCGAACTCCTACTTCTCTCCACATTCCCTGAACCGCAGTAGCCAGGTTCGTGTAGATACCAGGTTTTGCGATAAGGTTAAATTTCAGATCCTTACCATTCTTTTCTCTGATTCCATCATTATCTTCGTCCTTCCAGCCAGCTTCTTTTAACAACGAACTTGCCTTTTCTCTGTCAAATTTATAAAGATGCTTTGTGTCTTCTAATTCTAGAGAAGTTGAGGAAAATAGGCTATAGGCGGGTCGAGCGAAGCCGTAGTAAAGAATCTTCGCGAGCGCAGGTCGATTAACTGCGTAATTTAATGCCTTCCTGACCTCAAGCTCGTCTAATGGGGCTTCTTCTGTATTATATTCGATGTCGAGAATTCTGGTGGAGGGAACCTGAATGATGTCAAACTTTTCCGAATCCTTGAACTGCTTTGCATTCTGAGGTCTAGCATCCACCACCCCGTCTAATTCACCAGTCTTCAACATGTTTAACCTGGTTGACATTTCAGGCACTACCCTCATTTTAACCTCTTTTAAGTAAGGAGGGCCTGGGTTTTCAGCAAAATCGGGGGCCCAACTGTATTCTTCAAATCTCTCAAAAACCATGTGGTCCCCTTTGACCCATTCTGTCAACTTAAACGGTCCATTTGAATGAGCAACCTTAGTTCCATAATCATCACCATAACGTTCGTCATAGTTCGGTGTTTCAAAAGCTCCAAGCCAACATGGATCGGAAAAAGAGGGACGGAGATTTGGATTTGGCTGGCTCTGCACTATCTTTACGGTGTTTTCATCCACTACAACAACATCTTCAGGTTTTTCCACGTATCGAAGAGGAGTCGAGAAGATATCTTCATTGCTTATCCTCTGACGAAGATTCCAGGCAAAGGCTTCCGCGTCCAGTGGCTCGCCATCGTGAAATTTGACCCCTTCTTCTAAGTAAACGGTCCAGACTTTCCCATCATCGGAAACTTCATAGTCTTCAATCCATCCTGCTTTTGTGTCATGACCCTCGATGAATGGAGCTTCGTGAGTTAATAAAAGCGGATCATTACCGCGGCGGTTAAAATGAGTATTAAAGGTACGCATTGTTGCTGCTGTACCTAGTGTCAAGGTTCCGCCATATTTCAAATCGTTTCTACCGGGGTATTCATCTTGGTCATCGGGTACGAGATCTCCATCACTATCCTGAGCAATACAAACGATGCCTCCACCAACTGTAGCAAAGGTAAACAATACTAATAGTAACGCTAAGATTAGTTTACTGTACCTACTTTGATGCATATTTACATCCCTCCTTAAAAGTAGAATAACTCATTAATTTCACTATGTCAAAAGGAAAAAAGCGAATCCAGCGCAGCTAAGCTAGGGGTAAGAAAAAAATAAATGTCATTTAAAATAGGTAGTACCTCAATATAATTTTAGATATACTGAATTCTGGCCACTGTTAAGAACATTGGTATAGTGATAAGAGAACCGGTTCAAGATTTGCCAGGTGCTCAGTGAGAGCTCCGAAATTTCTGTGCCGGAAACTTAAAATCTGGTCTTTAATGTAACTCTGATGAGGTGTATATTAATGTTATACTTGATGTGACTATATATGATAAGTTTAATCGTTGCCGAAAAGATCAACAATTAATAATTATACCCTGGCCACGGACTGGAGAAGAGTGATATATTACATTGCAAAAAAACGAAAAATCTAACAACTCGTATAACCTCAGACAGCGTATTGGATTGGTTCTGGGAGTGACTCTCTTTGTCTTAATCGCTTTTCTCCCAATTGAAATCCATAGCCCCGAGGCAAAAAGAACTCTGGCAATCGCCATCCTGATGGCGACCTGGTGGGTAACGGAAGCGATCCCGATACCCGCGGTCTCACTCCTGCCTCTTGTGCTATTTCCTTCGCTTGGAATTATGGATTCGGCCAGCGTCGC
>JAGXLB010000147.1 GCA_018334915.1 Candidatus Bipolaricaulota bacterium | reverse complement strand
AAATAAAAATACACAAAACGGACACGAAAAGTACAGAGGTGAAAAATTAGTCGGACGGAGCCCAAAAACACGGAATCCTTAACACTGCGATTATAGAATAAATGGAAAAACTAACCAAATTATGGTTTATCTGGAAGAGCTAAACTCCGATCTGGGTTAAGAAAAAGAGCGAGAAAAGTAAGTTAGGGCAAAGCTTCTCGAGATCGATGGTATATACTTTTAAACTTCCTCTAGCTCAAAGGTCGAATTACGTACCCTATACCTTTCCAGGCTGTGATAAACTGATCCAGCCTATAGGTTCTCCTTACCGACTTATCTGTTTTTGCGGCGGGATCGTTTACTATAACGTACTCCTGGTCCTCTTTTTTGAGAAAGCCCCTCACGACTACGAGATGACCGGATGTGCTCTTTGTCGGGGCCCCTTTCAGTTCTCCTTTACCATAAGAGATACTCGCTATCACCGGATGACCAGCAGATATTTCCTCTTTTATGTCTTCTATGCCGAGAAAATAACGGACGTAGGCTTCAAAACCGTGGTTGCCTACAAAAGCAGTGTTAAAGGACCAGTTTCCGTATATTTCCGGTCCGTGATCATAAACTCCTTGGGCCGCTTCCAGTGGTTTAACATGCTTTCCGTAATACTGCAGGACCATGCTCAAGGCCGTGGGGCTGCAAATCAAAGAAGCTATAGAGGCGGGTTGTTCGAATTGAGATTCTTTGGGCACCTTCAGGTCCTTCTGGTAACCGGCGACCTCCGTCCCGGTACTTTGGGACTCTCCGGTTGAATTCCAGTAGGTAGCACCGAGAAGGCGGACGCTCGGAGTAACATCTCGGCTGTTCGAAGATAGCTCAATGAATAGCTTGAAACCATCCGCTTTATGGGTCTTGACCTTTAGGGTATCAATTATGACTTCCACCTCAGGGAAGCTTTGGCTATAGGTAAGTGGTTCGTCTTCTTTCCAAGTTGCAACCTTCAACCACCGGGACCACTCCTCCCCTATCTTTAGTTTGGCCTTGATGCTGACTTTTGTCCCAGGAGGGGTAGTAACGTTCCAAAACGGTACCAGTTGAGTAAATTCGACTCCTGGCTCGATGGTGGGGGATATAAAGAAGCCTTCGTTTTGGTGAGATAAAGTTAGTTGTCCGTCCTCGGTCAGCCTTAGCCCTTTGCTGTCTCCTCGTGACCAGTCGTCGCTTTCCAGCAGGACTAAATTTTTCTTGGCCTCGGTAGAAAGACTTAATCCCCCGAGGATTAAAAAGCACAATATTAAGCAGACACTTAACTGGAGAGAATTCTTTCTGATAACCGTTAACCCCCTCGTTTGTTTATGCCTTGGCTCTGCGCTGTTGAAGGTACTGGGCGCATTATATCTTCTCCAAAAGCCCCAACTTTTACAGGATAAACCCTCGCCACTGGGATTATAGAATAAATGGAAAAACTAACCAAACCGGTGAAAATGGAGGACCAGAGAAGTTTGCCGAACTCTGTACTTTTAGAATCACGGATTATGTGAAACTTACTTCCAATGAACCAAAAAGCAACCCCTTTGATTACTTTGGCTCTAAAGCAATGGATTTGATGCAAAGTTCTGCGTTAATCGCATAGATGCGGAAATCAGCGCCACAGTTTTGTCGCCCTTTGAAGTTAACATTATCCAGAGTCATAGTTATCTCCCTCCAATTCAAGGTACCTAAGGGATTTATAGTGTCCTTGGGCTTGTATGCACCATTATAAGGTCCGGGGAAATCCTGAGAATCATATTGAACTTGGAGTTTGCTTTTTACCGAATCGTAATACTCAATTTTTAATTCGTATTGTGAGGTACCCCGAATTTTTTTAAACAAAGGAGAAATCTTAAAGTACATATATTTATGCTTATCATCGAACTTTTTAGGTGTAAGACAAAAGTCTTCTGCTTTTCTCACTACTTTATTTTTCCCGTCAGCGCATTCGACATAACCAATCCCATTCTCCTTCATTTTCTCTTGCCCGAATTCAATAACAACACTATCAGCATTTATTAAATCTTTGCCGGGATAATTCTCCGGTACGTATCCGGATTTGTACTTATCTATGTATTCCTCTGTGATCTTCAGGTACTTCCTTCCGTATTCGGCTGTCTCGGCTACCTCCGTCTCTTCGTGGTATTCATTCCAGGTTTCAATTGCTACGATACGGTTATCTGTTTTGCTGGATAGAGCCAGAATCTTTTTCCAGCTATCTTTATAGAATCTGCCCCCTTCCCTCTTTGTGACGGCATCAGTTTTTATAGGAGGAATTGTCACATTAAAACCTGGGCCAACTGAGTAGATATCACTAAATGTTGGTCCTTTTAAGGCTGCGCCCCAATCATATACGTTCTCCGTCTCTACTGACCAGGAGTTTTCTCTGACTATATAAGGACTCTTACCCCCAAACTGCTCCTGGAACTTATTATTAACAAACTTAAATGTTTCTTGGTTGTAATCTTTTACAAAGCTGGATTGATAAATCCACACTATGGCCTTTCCATTGATCCTCGCCCTCATTCTAGAAGGAACCAGAGAATAGAAATCCCTTATGCTGAGGTAGAAAAATTCCTTTCCTTTTTTAGTGGTCAAGTCAGGCTTTCCTTCCAAACCTTGAAGATATTTCTCGGCCTCCATTGAAGCAATATCATGGAACATGCCTATCTTCGGGAGGTCATATCCCTTACATTCTAAATTCCTGTAGGCTTGAACAAACTTCCTTAGCCCTTTGGTGCTCCAGTTTTTTCTACAGGAAGTATTACCCCAATAAACTGGAAGAACTATGTCTATCCCTACCTTGCTCATGTCCTTAAGCTGCTTTAAGTGCCGTTCTAAGTCGTCACTTTCGATTTCTTTTAGGGAAGACGGGTATCGAGATACATTTTGTCGGTGTTTCGAATCCATGTACCAGTAGAAATAATATGTGGCAACTAATTTCTGATCTTCAGTAAAAGTTTGGTTTTCACCAACATTTGCCTCACTGCCTGTGATGTAATTCCCGGGAGGTGAAATTTCGTTTAATAGAGAATCTTGAGGCTGTCCAGTTAATGGTACAAAGCAGAACAGTAGAAGTATTGCTAAGGTCAAAATTAGGCCTAGTTTACATTTCATAGTGTTTTGACCCTCCGGGTTAAATAACTTGTAAAAACACCGTAAAACCCATACCACTAGATATTCTAATTTCATCAAAGTTGATATCGTTTGCTTGGAGCCACCAGGATTATAGAATAAATATGAAAAATAATCCCAACTGAAGATCACAAGCGTTGTAATTGGCGCCGGTCTAACCTTACCAATACATTCCGATAATAGACTTCAAACTAGATGTAATTTTGTAATCTATGGGCTTTGGTAAACGGAGGAATCAGTAACCATTTCCACGTAATCTACCTCATCATCATTGATAATGGACTCCGCCTCAAACGCCCAAGTTTCTCCGGGGTCAAGAAAAGTAATGGCATACATTGCAGTTCCGACCCGATCGTCATTTGCGTTGAATAGCTTTCCTTCAACGATAGCAGCAGCAAGGGTCTCATTGCTTATGTTTTTGGCAGTTCCCGTTATGAGTACGTGTCCGTCATCGTCGGTCTTCCGTTCCCAATCAAGTATTTCTACCCTCTTCTCTCCGTCACCGGGAGAGACAGAAATGGTTTTAGACGTCGAGTCCTGGTCTCCGTCGGTGTCGGTAACCGTCAATTCCACAGTATAGTCAACCGAGCTAGAGTATACATGGTCGGGCTTTTCCCCGAAGCCGGACTCACCGTCATCGAAGTCCCAACTGTGGCTAACAATTTCGCCGTCCGGATTCGAAGAAGCACTGGCGTCGAAATAAACGCCCAAAGGTGCTTCCCCACTTGTCGGATCAGCTGTAAAACTTGCGTTGGGTCCTTGATTAAAGAAGCCACAACCGAATACGAAAAGAGCAAGTGAAATCGTAAGAAGAGCCAACAAGGCGAGTTTGCTCTTTTTCATAGTTTCGCCCCCTTGGGTCAGTGCGATTATAGAATAAATGGAAAAACTAACCAAATTGGTGAAAATGAAGGGGCCAAAGAAGATTGCTGAACTCTGAATTTTAGATGTCCGTTTTCTGCAAAAGGTACTTTTGGAAGACAGGTGGTACGAAATTATTACGCAACCATCTTTCTTGCCACTGCAAATGGATCAACTACACCGTTCCACAAAATCCAGGATAATGGACTCCAGCTTATTTCTCCGGCTCTTATCGGTAAACTCTTCAAGTGAGAGATAGGGCTCTTCAATTAAAGGTAAATCCCCCTCAACAATCTCAGATAGCCTTTCAAAAAGCCAATTCAACTCATCTTCCCCCCACTCTACCCTTCCAAGGTCATTTTCCAGAATATACGTGAGCCAATTAAATTCTATTTTACCATTTGTTGAAACTTTAAAAGTTTGTTTGTCATTAATATCTTCCCATTTTACCATGAAAGTAGCATTTTTAGCTCCAGAACCAAAATAGACTTCATCAGCTTCTTGTACGCCAAATTTATACAGGTCTTTGATCACCTTGACTTCTTCTTCAGTTAGCTTTTCTCTTGAGTGTTTTAACATTGAATCCCAATCCCAGTCTCTCCTTTTGGAAGAGCTGCTTTTCTTTTGTCTTGCAGATTCAGTTTGACCAATTACTCTAGGAACTAAAGCTTCTTCACCTGACCCCGCATAGTGTCCTAACTCTACCGCAAGAACTTCTGCAGGACTCATTTGGATGTTTAGGAACTCAACTATGCTTTTAAGCTCAGTGGGGATTTCATCAGCAATAAACAATAGTCTTATTTTTCCTCTATCGAGGTTATTCTCTACGTTCTGCCAAAATTCCCCTGTAGAAGCCTTCCCTTCCAGAAAAGTACTCAATCTTTCTTCCGGGTTAGCTAATTTTGACCGGAATTTTTCCTGTATTGTCTCTAGCTTCCAATATCTGGTAGTGTTTGCAGCATAATCTAACATCTGGGCTACTACTCTTCTTCTTGACCGAGTATCTTGTTGTCTTTTTACTTCAACTAATGTGGGCACCCCGTCTTGGTCAAGAAATAAATGATCTAAGGACCACCTATTACCTCCACCTTCTTTCCCCTGTATACCTGCTTCCCTCTCTATTAGTAACCATCTCCGGGGTTCTTCAGGATCAATTTGTTCTCCTGGGATTAAGTCGTGGTAGTCCTCGATCTGCTGTTGTAATTTTTGCTCTTCGTCGTACTTCTCCTTGCTCATTTTCTGGAGCACTCCATCGCGGATAAGAAAAATCTTTCCTTTGCCCATTGGAATTTATCTACCCCCTTTAAAGCTTTGAAATATGGCATTTGACGTTTCACGGAGTAACTTCCCCTCTATTTAGCCACACCTCAAGCATTTTATTGTCAAAAACTTTACAAGTGAATGGCATTTTTATTCTCAACCACTGCGATTATAGAATAAATGGGGAAACTAACCAAACTGGTGGAAATGGAGGGCCAAAGGAGGTTGCCGAACTCTATACTTTTAGATTGCCGTTTTAAGTAAAATTACTAGCAGAAGACAGCTAAAAGCACCTACCAGCTAGAAAAGGATCAAGATGGATTCTTCCACCTTGAAATGGAGAGAAATAGGGGATTAAGTTCTGCGCTGAAGCCAATTCACGGTAAAAAGGGAAATTTACGTGAATTATCAGAATATTGTATTAACCTGATTTAATGAAAGATAATTAAATTGTTTTTGGCTATTTTAGTAGCTGAAAAATTTAGTAATTAGCCTTTTCCAAGTAAATACATTATATTGCAAAGTCAGGTAGTCAGGGTCCTCCGAAAGCTCTTTCAGTGTCTTTTCCAAACTGTCGCCCACCCACTCAGGACTGGGTGCCTTTTGGTTATCATGGGCTCTAGTCTTTACTTCAGTCTCCCCGTACTGTCAGTATACACAGTCAAATGAACATATCTTTTCTCCAGGTGGTGTTAGGTTTATTCCCAGTGATCTACACAATCTCCTGGAGTTTACGGGGCCGTAAATAATATTTCTTTGTAGGGGGATTTTGTCAACCATTGCGTCCACCTCTTAGAATATTCCACTTTGAGATAAGGATAGGATGTTTATTGGATAAAGTGTACTCCTTATTTCAAAAAGCAAATCCTGAATCAACTAAGCGATTTGGGCTTTTCGTTTGTTATACTTATTAACAGCGCTCTGAAATGATATCATATAGATATAATGAA
>JAGXLB010000146.1 GCA_018334915.1 Candidatus Bipolaricaulota bacterium | reverse complement strand
TAGGAAGGGGCGGGGTAAAATATTAATCGAGGGTAATTTCATTCATAGTCGAGGATAAGACAATTTAATCGATTTCTTTCCCCAAAGAGGATAATATAAATGATACTTTCAAATGACTAAAAAAAAGCTACATACAAAAAGAGCATTCTCCATTGATGAGATTTATCAACGAGTTAAGGATTATGAATTAGTATTAACTGAGGACTTCAGGCTTGCAAGGGGGTTAAATAAAAGACTGGACGAACCGCGGGTCGGTCATTTTGCCACCACCCCAAGAAACCTGGTGAGGGATCACCACCCAGAAAATTTAAGCAGCAAAGAAGATCTGTTCAAGACTCTGATTAGACATGCTGGCCTAAATTGGAAGCGTGGTAGTCACGTTTTGGAGAATATTTTAGATTGCTGGAGCCGTACGGGTGCTCCAGAAAATATTTTAGAATATCAAGGCTTTTCCTCCGATGTGGTGGAAGAGGTTTTGGGTTTCATTCAAGATGAGCAATCCGTTTACAGTGCCCTAGAAGATTACAGCTTAGAAGAGGAAAAAGTCGCGGTCATTGCGCCGGACCATTTTGATATGCTAAGCAGAAGTGTTTTGCCTCCCTCCTACGAAGAAATTGTCCCATTCTCGGAAGAAAAGTACGAGCTTCGGGAGTTTGACGTTTTCTCAAGTCAGACTGAGATTACTGAAGCTTTGCGGACAATAATTGAGCAAGAAGAAGCCAGCAAGTATGCCGTTGTTTTTGAAAGTTCGAGTGGATATTTTGAACTACTTAAAACCGCGTTATTAGTGGATGAAATTCCATTTAATTTCCAAATTAGACTGAGTGAGGAGCCTGGCGTCAAGCTATTTCTCAGCCTTTTAAGGAAATCTCTGAACGAAAGTGAGCTGGCGGTAAAGGATGTTCGTGCAATTGCTTCCAATTTCGACTTAAGCATTCCTATAGATCATGACGAAAAGTATCTTTCTTCGGTCGAAGATGAGGGAGTTGCCGAGTTGCAGAAAATTTTTAACACGGATAATTCAACTTTTTCTGATATCACCAAAGAGTTCAAAGCAAAAGTTGGCGAGTTGCCGGGAAAATTTACCGAACTGCTGGGCGACCTCAGGCTGTGGAAAAAGCAGCTTAATGAAAGCAGCCTGAATTCACTGAATTTTTACCTTAGGAAGTTCCCTAATTTTTTGGACCGAGGGGACGAAAATGGTGTTCAATTGGTTAATTTCAGTGGAGCCTCTTACGTTGATCGACCATTTGTTTTTCACCTGGGGATGGATTCAAACTGGATTAGGAAAGTTCCCGAGCGCCCCTGGGTTAACGGACAACGCGTCGAGAAGAAAAGCTTCGAGTCGTTTTCCATATTGATACAGTCAGGGAAGAGTGCGCACTATCTCGTACAGGACGAGGTCGCTGGTAAAGAGGTAATTCCGAGTCCATATTTTCAAGAGTATACTGATAAAGGGTTTAGCAAGTTCACGGATGTGAATAGTAAGTTTGTGAAGCCCAAGAGCATAGATGAAAGGTGTGGAGGTTTTGAAAAAGAGAGCTACGATGTATCTACTAGGACCAAAAGCAGTATTAGTGCCACGGACCTTAATTCATTTGTCAAATCGCCCAGGGTGTATTTTTTCAGCTCAATTGTAAGCGAACCGGAAAATGTTCCACTCAAGCGAGGAAACCTGTTTCACGAGTTTGCGGAATTTTACGTCAACCATCCGAATTTTGTAAACAATCGTAATCTGGGCGAATTTGTCGAGGTGATTGTAGAGGAACTTAGCCCTCTGCTTTCCAAATACGAAGTGCCAGCAAAGAGGACAGAGGTAATGGTCGGATTAAAAAACCTTGTAAGGTTCCTTTCGGGGGAATCTCTGAAAGATAGAGACTATTCTGGTTTTAGTAAAAAAAATTATGAAAACTACTTCTGTTCCAGATTTAACAAGGAGTTGAATAAATCCATAACTGAATTGAGTTTTCGCAATGCTGATAAAGGAATTAGTGGTAGAGTAGATTTACTGCTTGACCCAAAGATAATCGATTTTAAGAGCTCCAGAAAATTGCCGTCCTCAGGAAAATTGCTGAAACAATCTAGTGTGGGAGATAAGCCAAAAAAACCGAACTATCAACCGAAAGTTTATCTGTCTCAAGTACGGTCAGAATCGGGTGAGCAGGAGATTAACCTGGTGATGGTATACTTTTTGTCTAACTTGAAAGATTTTTTACTGGATAGGCAAAACGATTTGGATACTGTCGTCAAGCTATCTTACTATCCGAAGACATTTGCTGAAACGGTTCCGAAAAGAGAGGTTTTCGAATATTTGATTGAAGGTTTGGCCGATTCAAACAATAGATATAAGGCACTAGATTTAATTGGATTCGACAGTTATAAAGAGTTTTTTGAAAATAACGCCATGGTAGGTACACGAGTTAAAGGCGAGGCTCTGGAGTCTAATTTACTTGATGAATTCGTTGATTACGCAAAACGAACGACAGGGAAAGAATATAAATATATTGAAAGAGGTTGTAAATCAACGCTCAAACAACTTGTTGAGTTCCATAAAAGTAATTTGTTTGAGAATGATTTAGACAATTTCGAAGAATTCGTGAATGAGCAAATCGATCTCATAAACAAGTATAAGGAAAGTTCTTTCCCTGTTGGAGATGTGGAATACGACGATCTCTATTATAAGGATTTGATAATTGATGAATAAAGAACCCAACGAGCGTCAATCAGATGTAATAAATAACACTGATGGTATTTACCTAGTACACGCCGGACCTGGAACGGGTAAGACTTTCACGCTTACAAAGAGATACGTGCATTTGATAGATGATAATGAGGATATTGAACCCTCCGATATCTTATTTGTTACATTTACCAGAAACGCTGCAAATGAAATGAGGGAACGCATCATAAATCGTTCGGAAAGTTATAATCACTCGGAGCTCCGCGAAGCCCCTATAAGGACCTTCCATGCCCATGCCAAAACTATTTTGGGTTCAGAAGGCTTTGATGCGCCAGAGATTCTCGGAATTGACGATTTTATTCCACCCTCAACCGAGATAGTTGAGCGTGCAGTAAATGAAAAAGAGCGATTCTCTGATTTTTATAAAGGATTTACTGCCGCAAACCCGGAATACGAGGACTTTTATTCGATAATTAACGACCCTACAAGTTTGCTGGATGTAGTAAAGAACCTGGCAGTCAAGGGTCTCGCCCCTAAAGCGGAAGGTTGGTTCGGGAAAAAGGGTTTGCTTGATGGGGACTTTGACAAATTTTTGGAGGGCTTCGAACAGTACAATCGCCCCCTGGAAGGGGTTAATAGGTTGAAAAATTCAAAAATAAGAGGTAAGCTGACGAGCTTCCAAGACAACTACCTTTTTCAAAGCCCTCCCGACGAAGAAGAGTTAGGAGTAACGGGTGATGATAAGAAAGTCAACAAAGGACCGGTGAGAGAGGCCTTTTATGAGGACCGAGGTAAGTTAAAACGGTTTATTCACGATCTTTACTACGGCTACCTTAAGTTCTGCCTCTCCAACGACTACCTGAACTTTAACTTCCTGCTGCTTTTTGCCTTTGTTTTGCTAAAAAACAGGGAAGAAGTTCGGAGCCGTTTAAATTTCGATTATATTATGGTAGATGAATTTCAGGATACGAACGAATTGCAATTTAAAACCACTATGCTACTGTCGGGAACTGGAAATATTTGTGCGGTGGGAGACTGGAAACAGAGTATTTACGGTTTCAGGTACGCCGATGTGGACAATATACGCGAATTTCAGGAACGCCTGGTAGATTATCGCGATGAATTGAATTTTGAAAGAGAAAGAATTCCTTACAGAGTTTCTGGTCTGGAAACAAAAAAGCTGAAGAAAAATTACCGGTCTACGGATAAGATCATAGATATTTCAGAACACTCGATGTATTTAAAAGGTTCAAAGAAAGAAGAAATCGATGAGGAACGTATCCGGGCGGAGTTGGTTCATCTAAAAGGGGTGAACCAACACCCGACCTCAGTTAATTTGCTCAGGAGTGAAGACGAAGTCGAAGCGGTGCTTACGAAAATCCAGCAAATAGTTGAAGGGCAAGAATTAATGGTTGAAAGAGACGAAGAAAGTAAAAATGGGGGTTATCGACCAGTTCAGTACGGTGATATCGCGGTTCTTTCCAGAAGGAATGACTTCGCCCTGAAAATACAAAACAAAGCGGAGGAGTATAATATTCCAGCTGTTTTCGAGGGGGGAATCGCTTTATTCCAAAAGAAAGCAGCGCTTTTACTGCTTGCCTGGCTGAGAGTACTGGAAAACGAGAATTCGAGCCGAGGCTGGGCGGTGATTCTGGAACAAGCGGGTTATCTGATGGACGAAGTCGAGCATATTACGAGCGAAGGCGATTACCCGGATAACCTGGCGAAGTTCAGGGAAACGCTGGAAAGCTACCCGGACGTTGTAACTGTAGCACGTGCTGTCTTTGATAAATATGACTTACGAGGAGATCACACCAGTAAAATTCTTAGTGTGCTGTCTGAGTTGACCGCGAGCTCTTTTTTCGATCTTACCGATATAATTCATTTCATGGAGAATCAGATAGAATCAAAAGAAAAGTACGAAATAGATTCGACCTCTGATATGGGCCAGCATGGAGAACATATCACCATTAAAACAATTCACAAGGCAAAGGGTCTGGAATTTCCAGTAGTTTTTTTAGTTGATGTGAGTGAAAGTCATTTTCCTCAGAGAGATAGTGGTTCCGAAAGTATATTTTATGACGAGACCCTCGGGCTCAGACAAACTAAAACACTGGCCGGGGAGGAAAGTTACCCCTATGATCACTGGCAGGGCAAACTGCTTCAGAAGTGCCAGCCTTCTGATTACAGTGAGGAGCGCCGACTTGCCTACGTGGCAATGACCAGGGCAAAACAACATTTGTTTGTTTCCGCCCAGGAAGGTAAGGAGAGCAGGTTTTTCAAAGACCTTCGGAAGCGAGCTGATTCCGGAGGTTCTGTGGAGAATGTAAAACCAGACCTGGAAAAGGTTACCCTGCCGGAAGAGCAATTGACTGAATTTTCACTGGAGTCAACACCAGTTGAACCCCGGTATAGTTTCAATGCCAGTGAATTAATTGGAGAAGCAAGCGTTAGTCCCGGGGGGATTGGGGCAGATAAAGGTGATAAGGTACATCGTTTTGCGCAGGAATACTGCAGTGGTAAAAATGGTAAAGAATTGATAGATATTAATGATGGGGCTTTAAGTCGGCATGTAAGTAACGTCAAGAATTTTCTGGACGGAATAGAGAGTGAAACAAAAACAGAGATACCCTGTTATTTGCCGCTGAATACTAAAAAAACGGGACCAGATATTACCGTAAAGGGAAAAATTGACCTGCTGTTAATTACTCCGGACCGGGTTGAAATTATCGATTATAAAACGAGTAACTATGATGAGTTATTGGAAGAGGAGTACAAAAAGCAGCTAAGCGTTTACTACCATGCAGTTAAGGACAGCTATGTAAACGAGAAAGACAACTTTCTTGTGAAAATTTTTTACACGGGGGAAAACAGATTAAATACGCTGGAGCCGTACTCTAAAGAGAAAGTTACTGAAATGTGTCTTGATAACCTTCAATTTGAGTAAATTACTTTGGCCCTTGCTTAAGAATATTTAACAAGTTTAATGTTAACCTCGACTAAGAATCTACGATAATTGTCTCTCTTCTGGTAGAATCATTATCGAATCAAAAGTAGCAGCTAAATTCGAGTCTGAGAAAATTTAACATTAGTTTTGGGTTAGGATATCACATGGTTAGAGACAAGGATTTTACCGCGTTTTCATACAAACCTGTTAAACTCGAAAAAGTCCTCCGCCGAATATCGATTCCCCGAGGTCAGGTAACCCTTTTAAAGGCTCTTTACGAAGCCGAAGGTAGATTTGTTCCCAGAAAGGAACTTGTTGAACGGATTCGCTGGGGTGATTCCAAGAGCTTTAGCGGTGTACTTGCGGCTTTCGCTGGCAGGGTAAATCATACTGAAGGTTTTGAAGCCGAAAAGCCGGGATACGAAGCTTTTATAGAGGTAAAGGAGGTAGACGGTGAGGAAAGTTTCCGATTGCGTCCTGCGGGGAGAAAGGCAATAGAAAGAGTAGAGAGTCTGGTAGAAACGTTCGAGCAGCCTATGGAAGAGTTGCTGGAAGGCATAGAAGTGGAGCCAAAGGGTTTGCCGCCCGGAGGTGCGGAGTTTTCCGTGACTTATCTTCTCC